>CANPVI010000082.1 GCA_947581665.1 uncultured Atopobiaceae bacterium
CATCGTCTACGTCTACCACATGACCCTCGCGCTCGCCATGGGCGCCGACTTCCTCATGCTCGGCCGCTACTTCGCCCGCTTCGACGAGAGCCCAGGGCAGCGCGTGAGCGTGAACGGCACCTACATGAAGGAGTACTGGGGCGAGGGCTCGAACCGCGCACGGAACTGGGCGCGCTACGACCTCGGGGGAGAGGCGAAGCTCTCGTTCGAGGAGGGCGTCGACAGTTACGTGCCCTACGCGGGCCCGCTCAAGGAGAACGTGCAGAATTCGCTTTCCAAGGTGCGCTCGACCATGTGCAACTGCGGTGCCACGAACATTCCCGAGCTCAAGCAAAAGGCGAAGCTCACGCTCGTGAGCGCCACGTCCCTCGTGGAGGGCGGCGCGCACGACGTCGTGCTCAAGGACGCCATCACGTCGGTGAGCACGAACTTCCGCTCATAGCACCCACTTTTGAATCCTTGGAGGTCGACCGTGGAGATCGAAAGGCAGATCCCCGATTACGATGCGCATGCCATTGAGGAGAAGTGGCAGGCTGCGTGGGAGGAGACGCAGCTCTTCAAGACGGAGGAGGATCCCGAGAAGCCGAAGCGCTACGTGCTCGAGATGTTCCCGTACCCTTCGGGCGACCTTCACATGGGTCATGCGAGGAACTACGCCATGGGAGACGCGATGGCGCGTCAGGCGCGGATGGCGGGCTTCGACGTGCTCCACCCGATGGGCTTCGACGCATTCGGGCTCCCCGCGGAGAACGCGGCCATCAAGCACCATACCCAGCCCGGCACGTGGACCGAGAAGAACATGGCTACCTCGCTCGCGACGATGCGGCGGATGGGCTTCTCCTACGACTTCGATCGCCTCGTGCGCACGTGCGATCCCTCCTACTACCGCTGGGAGCAGTGGCTTTTCCTCAAGATGTGGGAGAAGGGCCTCGTCTATCGCAAGACCTCCCCGGTGAACTGGTGCCCCTCATGCGCCACGGTGCTCGCAAACGAGCAGGTGGTGGATGGCGCGTGCTGGCGCTGCGGGAGCACCCCGGAGCGTCGAGAGCTCGAGCAGTGGTACCTCAAGATCACCGATTACGCCGACGAGCTCCTCTCGGGGCTCGACGAGCTCACGGGTTGGCCCGAGCGCGTCAAGCAGATGCAGCGCAATTGGATCGGCCGCTCCGAGGGCGCCAACATCACGTTCGCCCTCGCCGACGACGCGGGCAATCCCACGGAGGAGACGTTCACGGTCTTCACCACGCGTCCCGACACGCTCTTCGGCACGACGTTCTTCCTGCTCGCGCCCGAGTACAAGGGCCTTGGCGAGCTAGTGGACGATGCGCACCGCGCCGAGGTGGAGCGGGTGTGCGAGCTCGCCGCGCAGGCGAGCTCCTTCGAGCGCCAAGCCACCGAGCGCGAGAAGCACGGTGCCTTCACCGGGCGCTACGTGGTAAACCCGGTAAACGGCCGCCTCCTTCCCATCTGGGTGGCCGACTACGTGCTCACGGACTACGGCACGGGCGCCGTCATGGGCGTGCCGTCAGGCGATGAGCGCGACTTCCAATTCGCGCGCAAATACGACCTTCCCATCCCGCCCGTGGTCGTGGAGAAGGACGATCCCCTCTACGCCACGCTCAAGGACGAGGCCGAGCTCGTGGTGGAGGACGTCGATTGGGACCACGCCATGGCCGCCGAGGGCTACCTCGTGCAGTCGGGCCCCTTCACCGGCATGAGGGGCGGCCATGGTTCGGAGGCCGTCTCGGCGATCATCGACTGGCTCGCGGAGCGCGGGCTCGGCGAGGCGAAGGTCGAGTGGCGCCTTCGCGACTGGCTCATCTCGCGCCAGCGCTATTGGGGCACGCCGATCCCCGCGGTGCATTGCCCGCATTGCGGCATCGTGCCGGTGCCCGAGGAGGAGCTCCCCATCGTGCTTCCCGCCACGCTCGATCTCGCGGCGGGGGAGACGCTCGCGGAATGCCCCGAGTTCTACGAGACCACGTGCCCCGTGTGCGGTGGCCCCGCCCGCCGCGAGACGGACACGATGGATACGTTCTGCGATTCCAGCTGGTACTACCTGCGCTATTGCGATCCACATAACGACGAGGCACCCTTCGCGCCGAAGGCCGCCGCACGGTGGATGCCGGTCGACAACTACATCGGCGGCATCGAGCACGCGATCCTCCACCTCCTCTACTCGAGGTTCTGGACGCGCGTGCTGCGCGACTTCGGCATGCTCGACTTCTCCGAGCCCTTCACGAATCTGCTTTGCCAGGGGATGGTGAAGGACGAGCAGGGCCGCGTGATGTCGAAGTCCCTCGGCAACGTGGTGCCCCCCTCCTCGGTGATCGAGCCCTACGGCGCGGACACGATGCGCATGGCGGTGCTCTTCGTGGCACCCCCCGTGAAGGATTTCGACTGGGATCCGAAGGCCGTGGCCGGCTGCAACCGCTTCATCAAGCGCGCTTGGCGCCTCGTCTTCGAGCTCTCGGGCCCCGGCTGGCCCGAGGGTGGCGTGCGGATCGACCCCGCCACGCTCGAAGGGGCCGATGCCGAGCTCAATCACTCGCTGCACAGCCTCGGCCTCCGCTGCACCCGTGACTTCGAGCGCGCGCAGTACAACACCGCCATCTCGGCCATCATGGAGCTCGCGAATGCGGCGACCTCATATCTCTTGAAGATGCCCGGGGAAGGGCGCAACACGGCGCTGATGGCGCTCGTGGCGCGCGATCTCGTGGCGCTCCTCGCGCCGATCTGCCCCTTCGTGGCGGAGGAACTCTACCATGAGGCGCTCGGCTTCCCGACGTCCGTCTACGACGAGCCCTGGCCCACGTTCGACGAGGCACAGGCGGCCACGAGCGAGGTGGAGATCGCGGTGCAGATCAAGGGCAAGGTCCGCGCGAGGATCACGGTCCCCGCGGACATCGCAAAAGACGAGCTCGAGCAGCGTGCCATCGAGGCCGTGGCCGACCGCATCGCGGGTGGTGCGATCCGCAAGGTCATCACCGTCCCCGGTAGGCTCGTGAACATCGTCTGCTAGCTGCGTTCTCGACCGTCCTGCCACACGCGCACGAGCGCCGCTTCGAGGAGGTTTCGTGGACTGTCCCAAGTGCGGGAGATATCTGGGCGAGGGGATGCTGCCCGCCCGGTGCCCCCACTGCGGGGCCAACCTCTCGAATCCCACGGATTCCATCCGAGGGAGCAAGGCCGCCGCCTCGAGGAAGAACGTGGAGGGCCTCACCGGCATAGGCAAGGGCAACACCCAGAACAAGCGCCGCCGCTACCTCCAGGTGTTCATCGGGATCGTCCTCGTGGTGGCCTTCGGCGCGCTTCTCTACTACGCCACGAGCGGCTTCGGCACGGAAGGCGAGCTCAGCGTGCCCGACCTCGTGGGATGGAACGTGGATCGCGCGGAGGAGGAGCTCGCCAAGCTCGGCTACACCGCGGTGATCGAGGACGTGCTCTCCGAGGACGGCACGTCTGGCCTCGTGGTCTCGCAAGACCCCGAGCCCGGCACGCCACGTCCGAAGTTCTCCGAGGTCACCATACGCGTCTCGAGCTCCATCGCCATGCCCGACATCGTGGGGAAGCCCTGGGCGGAGGTGAAGCCGCTGCTTGATTCGCAGGGCATCGCCTACGAGGTCACCGAGCAGCTCTCGAGCGAGGTGGACGGCACGGTCATCTCCTCGAGCATCACGTCCGGCTCGCCCATCGGCAAGAGCAGCGTGGTGCAGATCTACATCGCAAAGCGCTCCACGGTGCCCAACATCGTGGGCCTCACGCCGGACGAATCCTCCACCCAGCTCACCGAGCAGCTCCTGAAGCTCTCGACGGAATACGTCCTCGCCGAGGAGGGCCAGAGGGATGGCGTGATCGTGGGTCAGGATCCCGCGGAGGGAAGCTCCATCGAGACGGGTTCGACCGTCATCGGGAAGGTCGCGCTCAACGCCAACGACTTCTACGAGAACGCGGCCACCGAGGTGCTCGACGCGATCTACAACACGTCGCCGGCAGACGATGGCATCGGAGTGGCCTTGAAGCCACTCATCTCGCCCGACACCGACTATGCGGAGATGGACGCGCACGATCTCTGGTGGAACCTCGTGAAGCGAGGCGGCCTCTACGAAGACCAACCCGCCGAGCTGCAGAGCCTCCCGCGCTCGATCGTGAAGAGCGACCTCACGGTCGATCCCGAGAAGGGCGAGGTCACGGCACGTGTCACGGTGCACTGGGACTGGACGGGGCTTCCCGGCGCGGGGGCGGCAAGCTCGGAGGATACGCGTACGGTGACCCTCACGTTCGATCGCGACGGGAAGCTCGTGGGCTTCATGGACGAGCAGACCGACGTGCCCTTCTTCAAGGTGAACGAGTAGGGGCGCGCTCGCGCGAAAGTTTGGCGAAGTTGTTTGCACGCGGCGGGCCAGCTTGACCCGCACGCGGCGCAAATCCATACTTGGCGTGCCGATATACAAGGTCTTCCGCGAGGAAGTGGAGCGAGTTTTCGCCCCGCTTCCTTTTTGTTGGAAGAGGGGAGGGACATGGCGGCTCTCGACCAGAGGGCAAGGCTCATAGAGGCGCTCGAACATGCTGCGCCGCGCGAGCTTGACGTCATCGACGTCGAGCTCGCGGGCGGGAACAAGGCGCCGCTCCTTCGCGTCTACCTCGATCACGCGGATCCCGAAGACGGGCCCATCGACCTCGGCGAGCTTGCCCACGCAAACGCGTGGGTGGATGCCGCGGTCGAGGAGACGGGCCTTCTCCTTGGCCCCTACACCCTCGAGGTGAGCTCCCCCGGCCTCGCCCGGCCGCTTCGGCGCGCCAAGGACTTCGCGCGCTACGTGGGAGAGCGGGCCCAGGTGAAGATGGCGGGCTTCACGGGGCGGCGTTCCTATACCGGCGTGATCGTCTCCGTGGAGGATGGCATGCTCACCCTCGAGGCGGACGGGGAGCGCTTCGAGCTTCCCGTCGAGGAGATCCAGAAGGCCCAGCTCCAGCCCAACTACGAAGACCTCTAGCTCCGCGAGCGCGGAACACACGGCACCATTCGACGATACGAGGAAGCGTGAGGAACCCATGGCGTCAGAGATGATGGAAGCGTTGATGGCCCTTTGCCAGGAGCGGGGCATCGACCAGTACTACCTCATCGACCGGCTCGAGAAGTCGCTGGCCAAGAGCTATGCCGACATCATGAACCTCGAGTACGGGGCCGAGGTGACGATCGACAAGGCCACCGGCAACATCTACGTGTCGAAGATCGTGCCCAAGGGCGAGCCGGATCCCGAGACCGGCGAATACACGGAGTTCGATTACGTCGACGTGACCCCCGAGGACACCTCGCGCATCGCCGCCCACAACGCGAAGGCCGAGATCATGGCCATCGTGGACAGGGTGAAGAAGGAGCGCATCTACGAGGAGTTCTCCAACCGCATCGGCGACCTCATCTCCGGCGACGTGATCCAATCCACGCTCGACTTCACGATCCTGCAAATCCGCAAGGGCGTCGAGGCCGAGCTCCCGCACTTCGACACGCACCGCCACCCCGAGGAGCGCAACGAGCGTCCCCGCGGGGAGCGCTACATGACCAAGGACAAGGGCCTGAAGGCCGTGATCGTCGACGTGAAGAACCCGAACGAGGGCGAACCCACGCGCCGCTCCAGGCCGACCATCATCGTGAGCCGCACGAACCCGGACTTCGTGCGCAGGCTCTTCGAGCTCGAGGTGCCCGAGGTCTACGACGGCGTGGTGGAGATCCGCTCCATCGCCCGCGAGCCCGGGGTGCGCTCGAAGGTGGCCGTGGCGTCCATCGATTCGCGCCTCGACCCGGTGGGCGCCTGCGTGGGCCCGAAGGGTTCGCGCGTGCGCTCCGTGGTCTCCGAGCTCAAGGGCGAGCGCGTGGACGTGGTGCAGTGGTCGGACGACCCCGCGCGCTGCGTGGCCGAGGCGCTCTCCCCCGCGAAGGTGAACCGCGTGCTCATCGAGGAGAAGACGCGCCACGCCACCGCCATCGTGCCCAACGACCAGCTCTCGCTCGCCATCGGCAAGGATGGCCAGAACGCGCGCCTCGCCGCAAAGCTCACGGGCTGGAAGATCGACATCAAGAACGAGGAGCTCGCCCAAGGCCTCTTCCCGAGCTCGCTCGCCAATGAGGCGGACGACCTCATCGATGAAGAGGGCTCGCACCGCTGCAAGTACGTGGACGAGAACGGCGTGCGCTGCCGCAACATGGCGCGTCCCGGCTCGGCGTACTGCGGCATCCACGAGAGCGTCCAGGAAGGCGCCCTCGACCTCGTCTGACGTCCATCCGCCCGCGCAACGCTCGTCCTCTCGAAAGGTGACGAATAGATGGCAAACACGCCCGTCCACAAGCTCGCCAAGGACCTTGGCATGTCGAGCAAGGAGCTCTTGGGCTACCTCGCTGAAATGGGAATTCCCGCGAAGTCGCCCTCCTCGGGGCTCGTGCCCGCCTACGTGTCCATGGCCAAGCAGAAGCTCGGCCCCATCCTGAAGGCTCGCCAGGACGAGATCCTCGCGCAAAAGAAGGCCGAGGAGGAGGAAGCCCGGAAGGCCGCCGAGGAGGAGCGCAAGCGCCGCGAGGCCGAGCGCCTCGAGGTGGAGCGTCGCCGCGCCGAGGAGCGCAAGGCCGCGGAGGAGGAGCGCAGGCGCCGTGAGGCCGAGAAGGCCGCCGAGGAGGAGCGCAAGCGCGCCGAGGAGGAGGCGCATCGCGTGCGCGACAACGCGCCGAAGCTCTCCCCCTCCTTCGACAGCCTCCTCTCTCAGATCGCGCAGCAGGAAGAGGTTCTGAAGCAGCAGGCGGA
>CANPVI010000083.1 GCA_947581665.1 uncultured Atopobiaceae bacterium
AGGAGGGACTCGAACCCGCGAGGGCTGATCGATCCGGTGGATCGATCAGGTCCGAGCCCCCGAAGGGGGCGAGGAGGGACTCGAACCCGCGAGGGCTGACAGTCCAGTGGACTGTCAAGAGCGCACAGCCACTGTATGAAGTATTGAGCTGTGCGCACCGGAGCTGTGCGCACCGCGAGGAGCCCTTGTGGTTCCTCGCGGGGCCAGCGCGTGATCTTCGCGCGAATCCAGTGGAAATGCGAAGCATTTCCACGTCGGTCCCTCATCGCCCACCAACGCATGCAACCGGCCCAAGGGTCCGGTTCTTTGCCCGAACGGGCCCGCTTGCGGTGTGCCGCGAAGCGGTGCGCGGCAAGCGGGTTCGCTCGGGCTGAGCCAAATCAGAGCTCTACCTCGCGTTTTGCACGAGGTAGAGCGTTTCTGCGCTGGCGTCGAGGAGGGCCGTTTTCCACGCAACGCTCCGCGTCGCACCGCAACCGGCCCTCCTCGACGAAAGGAATTCGGAAAGAGATTTCTGGACTAACCCGCGCAGCTTCGCTGCACCGTAAGCCGTCCTCCTCGGTGAAAGGATTCCTGTCGCTATTCGCTGGGGATCTGCGTTTCGAGCCTGTTGTAGTAATTCATGAAGTTGGTGTCAGCATCGTGGAACGTAGCGCTGAACGTCTGCAGGCTGCCCGTGGGACTCGTCGCGAGATCGGTGAGCGTCAGGTACTCGTTGTAGAGATCCATCAGTGTGTTGTAGGCGTTTTGGAGGTCCTCAGGCGGGTTGCTCAACTTGCTCATCATGTTCTTGACGCTCGCTTGGTTGCTTTCGATCTCGCTCACGGTGTATTGCGTACTGGGATCGGAAAACAGCAGGGAAAGCGCGGTGTTGAAGTCGTCGGAGTAGTACTTTTGGATGTCGCTGTCCCACAGGTAGGCACTCCTGCTGTCGAAGATCGCGCTGTTCCACACCTTCACGATCGTGTTGGAGAGCGTCTCGGCTTCGGCCGCGCCGTTGAGCATGCTGAAACTCGTGGTCTCCATGGTGGAGATGTAGTCCTCGCGGCTCTTCTGCGCGTTTGCGTTCTGGAAGAAGACGAAGCCCACCACGACGAGCGCGGCCACCACGATGCAACCGATGATGGCGATCATCTTGGTGGGGCGTTTCTTGGCGGGGACGTCCATGGGGACATAGGAAGCGGCGTTCGGCATCGCCTGGCCCTGCGGCGGCACGAACTGGTCCTGCGGCGGCATGGGCTGGCTCTGTGACGGCATGGGTTGGCCCTGCGAAGGCGCAGCTTGTCCCTGGGGCTCCTGCGTGTACTGGCCCATCGGAGACGGGGGAGCGCCAGGGGAGCGAACCCCTTGGCCAGGGCTCGCGGCATCCACGGGCTCCGGGGTGAAGAAATCCACCGCGTTCGTCACCTCCGGCATGCTCGGTGCCTCGGGCACGCCCGCCGCATCGTTCTCACCGTCGATGGGGGAGGCCGAAGGTGCGAATGCCTCGTCGTGCTCGTTGTGCAGCGTCTCGTCCATGGCGCGCGCTCCTCTGGATGGCAATTCACGCGGGTGATCGGAAACTCGAGCATGAGTGTACCGTCTGCCCACGTGGAAGCTCCCCACTCCGTAGCAGCGTCCCGTGGAAGCGCCCCGTGGAAGCGCCCTGCCCCGTGGAAGCTCCCCGTTGCATGGAAGCGCCCCGTTGCATGGAAGCCCCCCGCTACATGGAAGCACCCCGTTACATGGAAGCGTCCCGCTACATGGAAGCGTCCCGCTACATGGAAGCGTCCCGCTACATGGAAGCGTCCCGTTACTGCCTTCCGCCCCCTTCGTGCTTTACATAACATCTCAGAATTACACGGTCTTGCGGCAGGGGAGCACAGAAACTCTTTGCCTCATGCCATCGGGTGGCACGAGGCAAAGAGTTTCTGACATGGATTCCGCCCAAATCTGGCGTGAGGGCGGGAGTTTCTGTCTTTTCGTGGCGCGAAGGCCACTCTTTCTGTGTTTTCGGCCCCTCGAATCGGGAATCCGAGTCAGAAACTCTGGCTCTCGCGGCAGGGCCTCTCGCGGCAGGGCCTCGCGGCAGGGGGCTCGCGGCAGGGGCCTCGCGGCAGACCGGAGTACCCTTGAGCGGGTGACGAACGTGGCGAGGAAAGGTGGGAGGATGGCGGATCGGCGACCCATCGGCATCTTCGATTCCGGGATCGGTGGCCTCACAGTCGCGCGCGCGATCGCCTCCGAGCTGCCCGGCGAATCGATGGTCTACCTCGGCGATACCCTGCGCTGCCCCTATGGCACGCGGCCGCAGGAGGAGGTGCGCGGCTTCGTGCGCCAGATCGTCGCGTGGTTTGCCGAGCGCGACGTGAAGCTCCTCGTCATCGCGTGCAACACCGCCACCGCCGCAGGGCTCGACCTCGCGCAGCAATCGCTCCCCATCCCCGTGCTCGGCGTCATCGTGCCGGGTGCGCGCGCCGTCGTGCAGGAGACGCACTCGCGGCGCGTGGGCGTGCTCGCCACGCAGGGCACGTGCTCGTCCGGGAGCTATCCGGCCGCCATCCGGGCGCTCGACGCGGGCGTGCAGGTATGGCAGGCCCCATCGGCGCGCGGCGTGGAAGTCGTGGAGCGCCACCTCGCCTCGCCCGCTGCCATGGGGAAGGACTGGATGAACGATCGCGAGGCCTTCGACACGCCCGAGGTGCGCGCCATCGCCGAGGAGGACACGGCGCCCCTTCGCGGCCATGGCATCGATGCCGTCATCCTCGGGTGCACGCACTTCCCGCTGCTCGCGCGCGAATATCGTCGAGCGCTCGGTTCCGGGGTACGCGTGGTCTCCTCTGCGGAGGAAACGGCGCGCGAAGTGCGCGAGTACCTCGAGCGCGCGGGTGCGCTCGCATATCCGCTGCCCTGCGAGGGCGAGGAGCCCTTCGACCCCGCTGAGGCCGCCGTGCACCCCACCTACCACTTCGCCACGACATCACCCGAGCTCGGGGCCTTCGCGGTGGCGGGGGAGTATGTGTTCGGCCGGCGTTTGAGGGCCGTGGAAAGCGTCGACATCGCCACGCTCGAGGCGCTCGGTGAGGCTTTCGCGCGCCGCGGGCCCGCGCGCGTGGTGGTGGCCACCGGCAATCCCCACAAGCTGCGCGAAATCGGCGAGATTCTCTCGCCCGTGCTCCCAGGCGTGGAGTTCGTGAGCGTGGGGGAGCTCGGCGACTTCCCCGAACCCGAGGAAGACGGCGAGACCTTCGTCGCGAACGCCCTCATCAAGGCACGTGCCGCCGCGAGGGAAACGGGTCTTCCCGCCGTCGCGGACGATTCGGGCCTCGATGTCGATGCGCTCGACGGCGAGCCCGGCGTGCGCTCCGCGCGCTGGGCTGGCGTCCACGGCGATGACCTCGCGAACAACGAGAAGCTCATGGCGCGCATGGCGGACGTGCCCGAAGCGGCGCGCACCGCCCGTTTCCGCTCGGCGGTCTGCCTCGTCACGCCTGACGGCGAGGAAGTGGTGGCCGAGGGCACGTGCGAGGGCACGGTGGGCTATGAGCCGCGCGGCACCGGGGGATTTGGCTATGACCCGCTCTTCTGGCCTGCGGACACTCCCGGCCAGACGATGGCCGAGCTCACGCCCGAGCAGAAGAACGCCATCTCACACCGATTTCACGCGCTCTCGGCGCTCGCGGAAAAGCTTCGAGGCCGTAGGCTGGGCTCGTCTACGAACTAGCACCGTCCCACGAGCGCGGACGGGCGCAGCCCAAGGGAGGCAGCATGAAGATCATCCGCACGCGCGACTACGACGACATGAGTCGCAAGACCGCCAACATCATCTCGGCGCAGGTGATCTTGAAGCCCGATTGCACGCTCGGCCTCGCCACGGGCACCACGCCCATCGGCGCCTACGAGCAGCTCATCAAGTGGTACGAGAAGGGCGACGTGACGTTTGCCGAGGTATCCACCTACAACCTCGACGAGTATCGCGGTCTCACCGGCAAGAACCCGCAGAGCTATCGCTACTTCATGAACCACACGTTCTTCGATCACATCGACATCGATATCGCGAACACGCACGTGCCCGAGGGCGCGAACCTCGACGCAGAGATCGCGTGCCGCGAGTATGACGAGCTCGTGCGCAAGGCCGGCCACATCGACCTCCAGCTCCTCGGCCTCGGCCGCAACGGCCACATCGGCTTCAACGAGCCGGGCGAGAGCTTCTCGAAGGGTTGCCAGTGCGTCGACCTCACCGAGTCGACCATCCAGGCGAACGCGCGCCTCTTCGAGAACGAGAGCGAAGTGCCGCGCCAGGCCTACACGATGGGCGTGCAAACGATCATGCGCGCGAAGATGATCGTGATGGCGGTGTCGGGCGAGGACAAGGCGCAGGCCGTCCACGACATGGTCAAAGGCCCCGTGACGCCGCACTGCACGGCCTCCATCCTGCAGCTCCACACGAATTGCGTGGTGGTGGCGGACGAGGCGGCGCTCTCGCTCTGCTAGGATAATCCCCTTTCTGTCATCCCGAAGACTTCCCGCTCTCCTACGCGGCGGAAAGGGTTACGCCTATGCGGCGAGGAAGGAGACGCTAGTGATGGGATGTGGCGAGTGCCCAGTGGCCCTCGCGCTTGGCCGCAGAGGCGATGCGCGCCGCCGCGATCTCTGATTCCGCAATGGCAAAGCACGCGCTGCCGGAGCCGCTGAGGAGGGCGCCGAGCACGCCATCCTGCGCACGAAGCCACGAAAGCACATCACCCAGCTCCGGCTTGAGGGAGAGCGCGGCGGGTTCGAGGTCGTTTGCGAGTGCGACGCCGATGGCGCGCGGGTCGCCTGCCTCGAGCGCGGCTACCATGGGCTCCACGCGCGCCTCCACACCGCCGAGCTCGTCGAAGACGCGGTAACACGCGGGCGTGGAGACGCCGGGCCCCACGGGCCTCACGAGCACGATGGGAAGCTCGGGGCTGGGGAGCGCGCGGACGAGCTCGTCACCGCGCCCCTCGAGGAGCGCCACGCTCGGCCCGAGGAAAAACGGCACGTCGGCGCCGAGCCCGCGCGCCACGGCGAGCACGCGTGGATCGCGCGCGTCTTCTCCCCAGAGCTCGCATAGCGCGCGCAACGTGGCCGCGGCATCCGAGGAGCCACCGCCGAGCCCCGCCTCCGCGGGGATGCGTTTCTCGAGCTCGATGGCCACATGGGGCGCGCGTCCGAGGGAGTCGGCGAGCGCATGTGCCGCGCGCCTCGCGAGGTTGGCCTCATTGGGAATGGCGGATCGTATCTCCGGCGCGACGTCCGCAGCCCATGCGCACGAGAACGAGCACGCGTCAGCCTCGCGCACCCGCACCTCGTCTGAGAGCGCGAGTGCGGCCATGACGCTTCGAAGCCGGTGGTAGCCGCTCGCTCCAACGCCGCGCGCCACGGCGAGCGCGAGGTTCACCTTCGCCGGCGCGCGCCGCACGACCACGAGGCCACGCCCCGCGCTCATCCGCGAAATTACCCCGCTACTCCGCGTCGGGCTCCGAGAGAAGCGGTTCGCCCGTCTCGGGGTCCGTGAGCTCGACGGTGCCGGTGAGCACGTCTACGTACTGGTAGGACTGGCGCGCCTTGCGACCGCGGCCCTCCTCCACCTCCACCACGAAAAGCGACGGATGTGCCTCGATGATCGAGCCATTGCGCTCGATCATGCGCGAGCGGCCGAGGTTCGCCTTCACGAAGACCTTCGCGCCGATGTGCTCGGTGATCTCATCGCGGATCTCGGCGATGCGGTTGACGGAGTTGGCCTCGATCTCCATGCTGCTCCCGTCGTTTGGAGGTGGGGTTCAGAACTTCCCATTCTACGGCACGCGCCCGCTGCGTCGCGACACGACGAGCGCCATTCAACCTCTCAATCAACGTGGATGATGATCGGGGCGCCGGCGGAGGCGATGACGCCGTCAACCACGCGCACCTCGGAGCCGTCGATGAGGTTCTCGTAGACGCCGTCGGCGAGCACCTGCTCCCGCGGGCCCTCGGGCATGGGCTCCGTGAGCGAGACCTCCGTAGGCGTGCCGTCGAGCGAGAGCACCGCCACCGTCCGGCCACGAGCGCCATCGCGCACGAGCACGCAGGCGTCGTCGGCGTCCTTAGCCCAGCCGCGATAGAAGTCCGCATCGCCGAGCACGTCGTGCTGGATCTTCGAGAGCCGCTTCATGAGCGGCGAGAGGTCCACGCACATGCTCCAATTCACGGGGTTGTGGTCGAAGATCGGCGTGCGCTCGGGCGTGCCCACCTCCTGGCCCTCGTAGATCATCGTCGTGCCCTTGAGGAAGTAGATGAGCGCGGTGAGGTTCGAGAGGTCGAACGCCGGCTTGCCTTCGCGCTGCGCGATGACGGACGCGATCCTCGGCGTGTCGTGGTTCTCGAGGTAGCGGAGCTTGTTGTAGTTCGCGGGGTAGGCGGCCTCCTGGAAGTCCACGAGGTCGAGGTAGTGCGAGAGCGCGATCCTACCCGCGAGGTAGTCGTCGAAGGCGGACTGCACGTCGTAGGAGTACTCGATGTCGAAGGCCTCGAAGTCCTCGGTGTCGGTTGCCGAATAGAACCCGAGCCGTCGCGCGGTCTCGCCGAAGCCGCGGTGCACGGTCTCCGCGAGCCAGATGAAGCCGGGATGCACAGTCTCCACCGCCTCGCGCGCCCGCTTCCAGAACTCCACCGGCACGAACGACGCCACGTCGCAGCGGAATCCGTCGA
>CANPVI010000084.1 GCA_947581665.1 uncultured Atopobiaceae bacterium
CGTACGCCGCGCGCCGGGCACGGGAGACGGGCCAGGTGTTCTCGTTCGCGGAGAGGTTCACCTCGGTCTGGCGGAAGGCGGGATCGTAGGGCGAGAGCTCGCGCAGGTCCTCGCGCATGAGCCGCTTCACGCTCTCGGGAATTCCGGGCATCGCCGCTACGCCTCGTCGATCGAGATGCCAGGCGCGCCCTCCAGCGCATCCGGCCACGCGATGGCGGTGAGATCGGGGTACGCGCTCGGCACGCCGCCCTCTGCCCGCACGCGGCGGAGCCCCGCGGAAAGCCCGTGCGCCCAAAGGCCCTCGGCATGGGAGAGCATCTGCGTGGCGGGCGCGTCCGCGAGGATTCCCGCCTCGCAATAGGCGATGACGGAGCTCTCCACCTGGAAGTCCTTGACCGAGAGCGGGCCTGCGAAGCGCGCGGTGCCGCCGGTGGGAAGCGTGTGGTTCGGCCCGGCCACGTAGTCGCCGAGCGGCTCCGAGCTCCACGGACCGAGGAAGATGGCGCCCGCCGCCCTCAGACCCTCGAGCGTGGCCCAGGGATCTGCCGTGTGGACCTCCAGGTGCTCGGGCGCGATCACGTTCACCGAGGCCACCGCCGCCGCCTCGTCCGCGCACGCCACGAAGAGGCCGTGATGTTCGAGCGAGGCGCGGGTGACCTCGGCTCGCGGGCTCTCCTCGAGGATTCGCGCGAGCGAAGCGCGCACCTCGGCGAGGAGCGCTTCCGCCGCACCGGGCCTCTCCCCGTCGAATACCACGAGGTAGCAGGCCGCGAGGGGGTCGTGTTCGGCTTGCGCGGCGAGATCTGCGGCCACCACGAGGGCATCGGCGTCCACCGAGGCGTCCTGGAGCACGCACACCTCCGAGGGACCGGCGATGAGGTCGGTGCCCACGTCGCCGGAGACGAACTTCTTCGCCGCCGCCACGTAGGCGTTGCCGGGACCGGTGATGGCATCGACCGACGCGATGCCCTCGCAACCGTAGGCGAGCGCGGCGATGGCCTGCGCACCGCCCATCGCGTAGATCTCGTCCACGCCGGCGATCCTCGCCGCGGCGAGCGTCGGGGCCGAGAGGGTGCCATCGCGCTGAGGCGGCGTGGCCATCACCACGCGCGCGACCCCGGCCACCTTGGCGGGGATGGCGTTCATGAGCACGGTCGAGGGATAGTTCGCGCGCCCGCCCGGCACGTAGATGCCGCAGGACGCGAGGGGGTCCACCTTGATGCCGAGCGTGACGCCGGCGTCCGTCTCCATGTACCAGGACTGTTGGCACTCACGCTCGTGGAACGCGCGTATTTGCGCCGCCGCCTTCTCGAGCGCCTCGCGAAGCCTGGGGTCGATGGCCGAGAGCGCCGCGTCGAGCGCGGTGTCGCTCACCCGAAAGCGCTTCGGCGCCCATCCATCGAGCTCCACCGTCCAGGCGCGAAGGGCCTCGCCTCCGCGTTCGCGCACGTCGAGCACGATCTCCGCCGCGCGCCGCTCCACCTCGGCGGGAAGCGCGCCCCTCCGCTCGAGGAGGGCTGCGGAGAGCACCTCGCCCTCGCCGAGCTTGAGCGTGCGTATCTCGAGCGTCCCGTCATTGCCCATCTGGCTCCCCTTCCCGCTCGCGCGCGAGCCCGGCGAGGGTGGCGGCGAGCTCCGCGAGCCGCTCATCGGTGCGGTAGGCCACCGTGGAGGCGAAGAAGCGCGCCGTCGAGGCCATCACGTCGTCGGCCACGATCTCGAGGTGGTTCTCCCTTAGCGTGGCACCGGTGGCGGTGATGTCCACGATGCAGTCCGAGAGGCCGATGATGGGCCCGAGCTCGATGTTTCCCCGCAGCGTGACCACGTCGGCCGAGACGCCCTTCGCCTCGAAGTAGCGCCGGGTGATGCGCGGGTACTTCGTGGCCACCGTGAGGCTCGCGCGCCCCGCGAGGGCATCGCGCACCGCCCCCACCCGCGCCTTCGGCGCGGCCACCACGAAGCGGCAGCCACCGAAGCCGAGGTCGGCGAGGGTCACGAGGTCGAGATCGGCCTCGGCAAGCGAATCGGCGCCGCAGATGCCGCACTCTGCGCCCCCGTGGGCCACGAAGGCGGGCGCGTCCATCGCGCGCACGATCACGTATTCGGCCTCCCCCGCGGAAACGAGGAGCTTCCTCCCGGGATCCTCGAGCTCGCGCACGTCGAATCCCGCCGCGCCGAGGAGCTCGCGCGAACCCTTCGCAAGCGCGCCCTTGGGCACGGCGATGCGAAGCGGCCGCCCCGCTTGCGCGCGCCCCTTCTCCACGGCGCTCAGGGCCTCCTCGATGCGCTCGAGCGAGAGGGCGAATCCCACCGCGCCAAACGCCCCGCCCGCGAGCCGGTCAAAGACGTCATCGTAGCGCCCGCCCGCGGCGAGGCTCCCCGTGAGGCTCGCCACGTAGGCCTTGAAGATCACGCCCGTGTAGTAGTCGAAGGAACCCGCGAGCGAGAAGTCGAAGAGCAGGTGCTCGCGCGCCTCGGCGCAGAGCGCCTCGTGCATGCCCAAAAGCTGGGCGACCACCGCGTCGCGCTCCGTTGCGTCCACGCCGCCAGCCACGAGCAGCGTGGAGAGCTCGCCAAGCACCTCGACCCCGCCTCGAAGCGATGCCACGGCCGAAAGCGCCTCGGCTCGCGGCTTCGCGAGGCCGGACTCGCGCACGAGCTCGCGCACCGCCACGAGATCGCTCTCATGCAGCGCCGTGCGAACGGCACGCGCCGCCTCGGCATCGAGCTCGGCTGCGGAGAGGATCGCGTCCACCGGCGCCACCGAGCCCACCGCAAGCGTCCACTCGGCGATGCCGAGCTCGTCGAGCGCCTTGGCGAGGAGGTTCATGAGCTCGGCCTCCGCCCGACCGCGTTCGCCGCCGATGAGCTCGGCGCCCATCTGCGTGAATTGCCGTGGCTCGCCGGTGCCGTCCGCCTGCTCCCGCACCACCGTGCCCGCGTAGCGAAGGCGCAGCGGCCGCTCGGCGAGCGCCGCATGCGTGGCGACGAGCCTCGCGATGGGCAGCGTGAACTCGGGGCGAAGCATCAGGAGATGGTCGTCGGTGTCGAAGAGCTGGAACGGCACGCCCTTCACGGGCCCCGCGCTCTCGAGGACCTCTCGGCTCTCCAGGAGCGGCGGCTCCACGGGAAGGTAGCCCGCCTCGGAGAACACCGCGCGCACCGTGTCGGAGATGCGCTCGCGAAGGAGCGCCTCCTCGGGGAGGATGTCGCGAAAGCCGCGCGGAGTGTCGAGCCGCATCCCTAGCCTCCGAGGTAGGCCTTGCGCACCCGATCGTCGTTGGCGAGGTCGCTCGCCTTGCCGCTCATGGTGACGTTGCCGGTTTCGAGCACGTAGGCGCGATCGGCCACGGAGAGCGCCATCTGGGCGTTTTGCTCCACGAGGAGGATCGTGGTGCCTTGGTCGTGGAGGCTCTTGATGATGTCGAAGATCTCCTCCACGAGGATCGGCGCGAGGCCCATGGAGGGCTCGTCGAGCATGAGGAGCTTCGGGTTACTCATGAGCGCGCGACCCATGGCGAGCATCTGCTGCTCGCCGCCGGAGAGCGTGCCGCCGCTCTGGCCCTCGCGCTCCCTCAGGCGGGGGAAGCGCGCAAAAACGCGCTCGATGCTCTCGACGGCCTCCGTGTCATCGCGCGTGAAGCCGCCCATCTCGAGGTTCTCGCGCACCGTCATGTTGAGGAAGATGCGGCGTCCCTCGGGGCAGAGCGCGATCTGGCGGTTCACGATCTTGTGCGCGGGCACGCTCGTGAGATCCTCGCCCTCGTAGGTGATGCTGCCGGTTCGCGGGCGCAGGAGCCCCGCGATGGTGTTCAGGGTCGTGGACTTGCCGGCACCGTTCGCACCGATGAGGGTGACGATCTCGCCCTCCTCGACGTCGAAGGACACGCCCTTCAGCGCGTGGATGGAGCCGTAGTAGACGTTGAGGTCCTGCACGGAGAGCATCGCCATCGAGTCTCACGCTCCCTTCGCGCCGCTGCCGAGGTAGGCCTCGATCACCTGCTCGTTGCCTTGGATCTCCTCGGGGGTGCCCTTCGCGATGATCTTGCCGTAGTTGAGCACCGCGATGCCCTCGCAGATGTTCATCACGAGGTCCATGTCGTGCTCGATGAGCACGATCGCGATCTGGAACTCATCGCGGATCTTGCGGATGTTGGTCATGAGGTCCTCGGTCTCCACCGGGTTCATGCCCGCCGCGGGCTCGTCGAGGAGCAGGAGCTTGGGGTGCGTGGCGAGGGCGCGGATGATCTCGAGGCGCCTCTGGGCGCCGTAGGGGAGGTTTCCCGCGGTGATCTCCGCCATGTCCGCCATCGAGAAGATGTCGAGGAGCTCGAGCGCCTGCTTGTGGAACTCGTGCTCGGAGACCCAGTACTTGGGCAGGCGGAAGATCGAGGACCACATGCCGCAGCGCACCTGGTTGTGCAGGCCGATCTCCACGTTCTCCTCCACCGTGAGGTTGGAGAAGAGGCGGATGTTCTGGAACGTGCGCGCGATGCCCGCCTGCGCCACCTTCGAGGGGGTCATGCCATGGGTGTCCACGCCGTCCAGAAGGATGGTGCCGCGCGTGGGTTGGTAGACCTTCGTGAGGAGGTTGAAGACGGTCGTCTTGCCGGCGCCGTTCGGGCCGATGAGGCCCGCGATCTCGGTCTTGCCGACGATGAGGTTGAAGTCCTCCACCGCGTGCAGGCCGCCGAAGTCGATGCCGAGGTGGCGGCATTCGAGCACGGGCGTGGCGTAGAGGTCGCGCTCGGGGACGATGCCGTCCGAGGGCAGGGCGACCATCTTCGTACGCGAGCCGGAGCCCTTCGCCCTTGCGCCGCCGGACTTGGACTGCGCGCGATAGGTGCCGCGACGCGAGCGGTTGAAGAGCGCGGCCACGCCGTGCGTGGGGGCCTCCGCCTCGGCCCTCGCCTCCACCTGGAGGGCCTCCTCCCCCATCGCCGGCGCGTCCGGCGTGGAATCGGCTGCGGGAAGGTCCGCGTCCGCGACGGGCGCGTCCTCGGTGGTCAGAGGCTCGGGCACCTCCTCGCGGAAGTCGTCGGGCTCGCCGAAGCGCGTTTCGCGATCGTCTGCCATCACTCAGCACCTCCCACCACGTCTCCGGGCACTTCCGAGCGCTTGCGCAGGAAGGGCAGCTTCGTGGGCAGGTAGTCGAGGAAGCGCTTCACCGCGGGCACGTTCGGCAACACCATCACGGCGATGAGCACGATGGCGTAGATGAGCATGCGGTATTCGCTCATGAAGCGCAGCACCTCGGGCAGCACGACGAGCACCGTGGCGGAGATGATGGAGCCGCGGATGTTGCCGATGCCGCCGAGCACGACGTAGACGAGGATGAGGATCGACGCGTTGTAGTCGAAGCGCACGGGCACGACCGCGTTGTAGTTCATCGCGTAGAGCACGCCGGCCATCCCCGCGAGGGCGCTCGCCACCACGAAGGCCATGAGGCGGTACTTCATGGTGTTGATGCCCACGCTCTCGGCGGCGATGGCGTTGTCGCGCACGGCCATGATCGCGCGGCCGGAGCGGCTGCGCACGAGGTTCAGCACCACGGCGAGGGTGAGCATCACGAGGCAGAACCCGAAGAAGAAGGTCGAGAGCTGCTCGATGCCCACGGCGCCCTGGGGCCCGTTGATGATGATCTTGCCGTTCGTCATGTGGAGGTCGGCCGAGCTCGTGAGCGAGAAGTGCAGCCCCGAGGCGTCGAGCCCCACGTAGAGGTTGTTCATGATGTTCTTGATGATCTCGCCGAAGGCCAGCGTGACGATGGCGAGGTAGTCACCCGAGAGGCGCAGCACCGGCACGCCCACGACGAAGCCGGCGAGCGCGGCGAAGAGGGCGCCCGTGAACATCGAGAGGAAGAACACGAGCCACGGGATGTCGAACATCGCCGAATAGCACGTGGCGGCCACGACGCCCGTGTAGCAGCCCACGCTCATGAAGGCCGCGTGGCCGAGCGAGAGCTCGCCGGAGATGCCCACGACGAGGTTCAGCGAGACCGCCGCCACGATGTAGGCGCAGATGGTGGGCAAAAGGCCGATCACGACGCTCGGCAGGTTCCCCGTCGAGGCGAGGGCCTGGAAGACCACGTAGGCCACGATCACGATGAGGTAGGTGCCGAAGGGGCCCTTCCAGAGCTTGGAGAAGCTGAAGTTCTTTGCCATGGCTGCCCCCTACACCTTCTCCGGCACGTACTTGCCAAGGAGCCCGGAGGGCTTGATGAGCAGCACGATGATGAGCACCGCGAAGACGATGGCATCGGAGAACTGCGTGCCGATGTAGGCCTTCGCGAAGATCTCGATGATGCCGAGCAGGATGCCGCCGAGCACGGCGCCCGGGATGGAGCCGATGCCACCGAAGACCGCAGCCGTGAAGGCCTTGATGCCGGGCATGGCGCCCGTGGTGGGCATGAGCGTGGGGTAGCTCGAGCACAGGAGCACGCCCGCGATGGCGGCGAGACCGCTTCCGATGGCGAACGTGGTGGAGATGGTGCTATCCACGTTGATGCCCATGAGGCGCGCGGCGCCGGGGTCCTCGGAGACGGCGCGCATGGCCTTGCCCATCTTCGTCTTGTGGATGAAGAGGACCATGAGGACCATGATCACCGCGCAGGCGAGGATCGT
>CANPVI010000085.1 GCA_947581665.1 uncultured Atopobiaceae bacterium
GAAGCCGCACGTGAATATCGGCACCATCGGTCACGTCGACCATGGCAAGACGACCCTCACGGCCGCTATCACCAAGGTTCTCTCCGAGACCCCGGGTTGCAAGGCCAACTTCACCGCCTTCGAGGAGATCGACAAGGCCCCCGAAGAGCGCGAGCGCGGCATCACCATCTCCGTGGCCCACGTGGAGTACGAGACCGAGGCGCGCCACTACGCGCACGTCGACTGCCCCGGCCACGCCGACTACATCAAGAACATGATCTCCGGTGCCGCCCAGATGGACGGTGCCATCCTCGTCATCGCCGCCACCGACGGCCCGATGGCCCAGACCCGCGAGCATATCCTTCTCGCCCGTCAGGTGGGCGTGCCCTACATCGTCGTGTACCTCAACAAGTGCGACATGGTTGACGACGAGGAGCTCATCGACCTCGTGGAGATGGAGACCCGCGACCTCCTCTCCGAGTACGACTTCCCCGGAGACGACCTCCCCGTGATCCGCGGCTCCGCGCTCGGCGCCCTCGAGGGTGACGAGAAGTGGGAGAACTCCGTCCGCGCCCTCATGACCGAGGTGGACAACTACATCCCCACCCCGCAGCGCGACAACGAGAAGCCGTTCCTCATGGCCGTCGAGGACGTCATGACCATCTCCGGTCGTGGCACCGTCGCTACCGGCCGTGTGGAGCGCGGCCAGCTCCGCCTCAACGACCCCGTCGAGATCGTGGGCCTCAACCCCACGAACTCCTCCGTGGCCACCGGCATCGAGATGTTCCGCAAGACGATGGACTTCTGCGAGGCTGGCGACAACGTCGGCATCCTTCTCCGCGGCATCAAGCGCGACGAGATCGAGCGCGGCCAGGTCATCTGCAAGCCCGGCTCGGTCACCCCGCACAAGAAGTTCACGGCTGAGGTCTACGTCCTCACCAAGGAGGAGGGCGGCCGCCACACGCCGTTCTTCAACGGCTACCGTCCGCAGTTCTACTTCCGCACCACGGACGTGACGGGCAACATCGAGCTTCCGGCCGACACCGAAATGGCCATGCCGGGCGACCACGTGACCATCACGGGCGAGCTCATTTACCCGATCGCCATGGAGCAGGGCCTTCGCTTCGCCATCCGTGAGGGTGGCCACACCGTGGGCGACGGCCGCGTGGCGACCATCATCGAGTAGAACCCGAGATAAGCGAGGCAAACGCTCATGCGAACCATGGTCACCTTGGCGTGCACCGAGTGCAAGCGCAGGAACTACACCACCACCAAGAACAAGGCCATCACGCCCGATCGCTTGGAGATGAGGAAGTACTGCCGGTGGTGCCACCACCACACGCTCCATAGGGAGACCCGCTAGCATAGGCGCCGCACACCCCAGTAGCTCCAATTGGTAGAGCGGCGGTCTCCAAAACCGTTTGTTGTGGGTTCGAGTCCTACCTGGGGTGCCAGCTAACCCACCGGTCTCCTTGGGGAATTTCCTCGAGGAGACCGGTTTTTCACGACGGGTGGCCCATAATGGGCTCCCCTGGCGATGGACGAGACGACCTTGCGAGGTTTGATTAGGCGATGGCAAAGACCAAGGGCGGAGAGAGGGCGCGGCGCCAAGCCCGCCAGGCCAAGCGAGCCCGTGCCGAGGAACAGGCGAAGTTCCAACAGCCGGTAGCGAGCGCGGCTTCGGGCAAGAAGGCGACGCAGGCCAACCTCGCGAAGCCCGACAAAAAAGAGGAGAAGAAGGCGAAGGGTGGCAAACCCGGCCTCACCAAGCGCGCACGCAACTACCTCGGCGACGTGAAGGCAGAGATGCGCCGCGTCGTGTGGCCGTCCAAGCGCGAGCTCCGCAACTACTCCATCGCCGTCATCTGCCTGCTCATCGTCTTCGGCGTCGTCGTGTGGCTCGTCGACACCGGCATCGTGGCGGCCCTCGTGGGCTACGTGGGCTTGAGGGGCTAGGGCAATGGCCAAGCGCTGGTACGTCATACACACCTACTCAGGCTACGAGAACAAGGTCAAGGACGACCTCGAGCATCGCATCGCCTCCTACAACCTCGAGGACCAGGTGGTGGACATCAAGATCCCCACGGAGACGGTCACCGAGCTCAAGGAGGGTGGCAAGCGCGAGGTGAAGGAGTCCAAGGTCTTCCCGGGCTACGTGCTCGTGAAGATGCAGGTGGACGACAACTCCTGGGCCGTCGTGCGCAACACCCCGGGCGTCACCGGCTTCGCCGGCATCAACGGCAAGCCAACGCCGCTCACCCGCGACGAGTACCGCAAGATCATGCGTCGCACCAAGGAGGCGCCCGCCGCCACGAGCGCGCATCCCAAGACGAACATCAACTTCGAGCTCGGCCAGCCGGTGCGCGTCACCTCCGGCCCACTCGAGGCATTCGACGGCATCATCTCCGAGATCAACCCCGAATCGGGCAAGCTCAAGGTCATGCTTACGATCTTCGGGCGCGAGACGCCGGTGGAGCTCGGCGTGGACCAAGTCGTCTCTTTGGTGTAGGACCTTCGCGCGGGATCCCTCGCGCTCTATCGCAAAGGAAGGGCATCGAGCCATGGCAAAGGAAGTCGTCACCCAGATCAAACTGCAAATTCCCGCCGGTCAGGCCAACCCCGCGCCCCCCGTGGGCCCGGCCCTCGGCGCCGCGCAGGTGAACATCATGCAGTTCTGCCAGGCCTTCAACGCCGCCACGAAGGACCAGATGGGCGACATCATCCCCGTCGTCATCTCCGTCTACGACGATCGTTCCTTCGACTTCGTCACGAAGACCCCGCCCGCGGCCCAGCTCATCCTGAAGGAACTCGGCATCGAGAGCGGCTCCGGCGTGCCGCAGCGCGACAAGGTCGGCGAGCTCTCCCAGGCCCAGCTCACCAAGATTGCCGAAATCAAGATGCCGGACCTGAACGCCAACGACATCGAGGCGGCCAAGAAGGTCGTCGCCGGCACCGCCCGCTCCATGGGCGTCACCGTGGCTGACGCTTAGCTGCGGCTTCCTGGTGCACCCCATCTTCGCGCGATCTCGGCCACTCACGTAGCGTAAGTACGCTACGTGGCCGAGATCCCACGAATCTGGTGCGCCCCAGAAACCCTCGCTATCCCCCTTCGAGAGGATTTCGAGGGATGAAGAGTTTGAAATGAGGGATCACGAGGATCCCGAAACCTACGTGGGAGGGGCGCGCCCCGTTGACCACAGGAGGTGGCAAATGCCGAAGCACGGCAAGAAGTACGAGGCCGCAGAGGCCAAGGTGGGCCGCGAGCTCCATAGCCCGATCGAGGCCGTCAACCTCGTGAAGGAAGTCGCCTTCGCGAACTTCGACGAGACCGTAGAGGCCTCCATTCGCCTCGGCGTCGACACCCGTCGCGCCGACCAGAACGTCCGCGGCTCCATCAGCCTTCCGCACGGCACGGGCAAGAGCGTCCGCGTGGCCGTCTTCGCGGAAGGCGACAAGGCTCGCGAGGCCGAGGAGGCCGGCGCAGACATCGTGGGCTCCGACGAGCTCATCCAGCAGATCCAGAACGGCGAGATCAACTTCGACGCCGCCATCGCCATCCCGCCCATGATGGCCAAGGTCGGCCGCATCGGCCGCATCCTCGGCCCCCGTGGCCTCATGCCGAACCCCAAGCTCGGCACCGTCACCATGGACGTGGCCAAGATGGTCAAGGAGCTCAAGGCCGGTCGCGTGGAGTACCGCGCCGACCGCTACGGCATCGTGCACGTGCCCATCGGCCGCGTCTCCTTTGCGCCCGAGGCCCTCGCCGAGAACTACGGCACGCTCCTCACCGAGCTCATCCGCGTGCGCCCGAGCGCGGCCAAGGGCCGCTACGTGCGCTCGGTCACGCTCTCGAGCTCCATGGGCCCCGGTGTGCGCGTCGATCCGCTCGTCGTCCGCAACTTCACCGGAGCCTAGCGTCCCGCCATCCGCTCCTCCCCGCATCGCTCGGGCTTGACGTGTCCTCGGGCGATGCGGACAATGCTCTTTGCAA
The DNA here is from genome assembly GCA_947581665.1 of uncultured Atopobiaceae bacterium. GTDB lineage: Bacteria > Actinomycetota > Coriobacteriia > Coriobacteriales > Atopobiaceae > CANRLS01. Next base: position 3,971 of record CANPVI010000085.1, read on the forward strand.
CCACGCACGTTGCTGCCACAGACAGCCGGTACCCTCGCGGGTCCAATGGGAAACCGCCGGCCGAGGCGCCGAAGATCGCCCCTTCCCCTAGGGTCGCGCGTATCTTTGAGGCTCCGCCTGGCAGGCGCCGGCGGGGCCTTCTCCTTTTTTGGAACCCGCTCGCCTCGAGCAGCGTGCCCGATCAGGCACGAAGGAGGTGTAGCTATGCCATCTCAAGCGAACGTCACCATGCTCGAGAACGCGCAGAAGTCGTTCGACGAGTCCAAGGGCGTCTTCGTCATCGACTATCGCGGCCTCACGGTACAGGAGTCCCAGGAGCTTCGCCGTTCCCTCAGGGAGGCGAAGGCGACGATGAAGATCTACAAGAACACCATCGTCAAGCTCGCCATCAAGGAGCACGACCTCCCCGAGATCGACGACGTGCTCAAGGGCCCGTGCGCCTACGTCTTCTACGACGAGGATCCGGTGGACGCGGCCAAGGCCATCAAGGCGGCCTCCGAGAAGCTCAAGAAGATCGAGTTCCTCGGCGGCATCTCCGACGGCCAGGCCATCGACGCCCAGCAGGCCCTCGCCATCGCCGACCTTCCCGGTCGCACCGAGCTCATCGGTATGCTCGCGAACGTGCTCGCGTCCCCGCTCACCGGGATTGCACGCGTGCTCAACGGCCCCGTCCAAGGTCTCGCCACCGTGCTCACCCGCATCAGCGAGAACGAGGAGCAGGCCGGCTAAGGGATCCTCGGATCCGCACCCACCAAGAACCACGGGCCCGAGGAGGCCCCCCACCACAGAAGGAGGACAACCACCATGGCTGTCACCAAGGATGAAATCATCGAAGCCATCAAGGAAATGCCTGCGCTCGAGCTTTCCGAGCTCGTCCACGAGCTTGAGGACGTCTTCGGCGTCTCCGCCGCCGCGCCCGTCATGATGGGCGGCCCCGTGGCCGCCGCCGCCGAGCCCGCCGAGGAGAAGACCAGCTTCGACGTCGTGCTCGAGGGCTTCGGCGATCAGAAGATCCAGGTCATCAAGGCCGTCCGCGAGCTCACCTCCCTTGGCCTCAAGGAGGCCAAGGACCTCGTCGAGAGCGCTCCCAAGCCCGTGCTCGAGGGCGTGAAGAAGGACGAGGCCGAGGCCGCCAAGGAGAAGCTCGAGGCCGCTGGCGCCGCCGTCACTCTCGCCTAGTTCTGCACACTGATCTATTTGGGGAGGCCGGACGTCATCCGGCCTCCTTTTTTGCGTGCAGAACCAGGCCTGACGCTGCGAGACGCTGGATGCACCCGATCTGCGCGCGATTTTGGCCACTCACGTAGCGTAAGTACGCTACGTGGCCAAAATCCCACGCATCTGGGGCATCCCAGCGCCTCTCGCTTTCGTTTTGCCCGTCCCTTTCTCACCATGACAATTCACGAGCCTCGTCGTCGTTTGGATAGATCCTGGCTTTTTGGTCGCCTTGGCAAAGACATCTGGGTCTTCGGGTGGCTCCCCATGGGCTCCATGATTTGTGCACAGACCGAGAAAGATCTTGACCGGGGGAGCGAAGCTTTGTATTCTGCTCGTTTGCGATGATCGAATTAGTGTGCCGATGGCATGAGGAGGAATCACCTGGTGAATACGCCGAAATCCTCCGCTCCGATCGCATCGAAAACGGAGCGCGTGAGCTTTTCGAAGATCCCGCTTGCGATGGAACTGCCCAATCTTATCCGCGTCCAAAGGGAATCGTACACGCGTTTTTTGGAGGAGGGTGTCGCCGAGGTCCTCGCGCAGAGTTCGCCGATCACGAACAGCGCCGGCAACCTCAAGCTCGAGTTCGGCGAGTACCTCTTCGTCGATCCCGACAACACCGTCGAGGAGTGCCGCCTGAAGGACCTGAACTACCAGGCCTCGCTCATGGTGCGCTCGCGCCTCGTGCCGCAGGGCGGCGCCGGTGAGATCACCGAAGAGCTCATATACTTCGGGGACTTCCCGCTGATGACCGACCGCGGCACCTTCATCATCAACGGCACCGAGCGCGTGGTGGTCTCCCAGCTCGTGCGTTCGCCGGGCGTCTTCTTCGAGAAGAAGCTCGAGAACTCCGTCGAGACGATCACCTGCCAGTTCATCCCGGCCCGCGGGGCGTGGCTCGAGTTCAAGGTGGATCGTCGCCATCGCCTCATGGTGTCGATGGAGCGCAAGAAGTTCATGGACGCCACGCTCCTCTTGCGCGCCCTCGGCATCGCCGAGACCGACCAGGAGATCATCGACCTCCTCGGTGATTCCTCGGTCGTGCAGGACACCCTCGCCGACGACCACACGCAGAGCCGAGAGGACGCCCTGCTCGAGGTGTTCTCGGTCCAGCGCTCCTCCGAGCCCCCCACGATCGATTCCGCCGCATCCATGATCCGCGGCCTCTACTTCGACCACACGCGCTTCGACCTCGCCAAGGTCGGCCGCTACAAGATCAACAAGAAGCTCGGACTCGACGTCGATCCCACGAAGCTCACGCTCACGAACGAGGACATCGTCGCGGCGCTTCGCTACCTCATCGCGCTCGTGGAGGGCGATCCCACCAAGACCTTCGACGACATCGACCACTTCGGCAACCGCCGCGTCCGCACCGTGGGCGAGCTCGTGCAGAACGCCTTCCGCACC
>CANPVI010000086.1 GCA_947581665.1 uncultured Atopobiaceae bacterium
ACTGGGTGCCCAACGGTTTTCAAGACCGCCGCATTCAACCGCTCTGCCATCCCTCCGTGGGGATCTATGCTAGCGCAGAGCGGGGAGCGCGGCGACAAGGGAGTGGCGTGGGCGAGCGCGATGATTTCTACATGGAGCTTGCACTCGACGAGGCGCGTCGGGCGGCCGAGGAGGGCGAGGTGCCCATCGGCGCCGTGGTGGTGTACGACGACGAGGTGATCGCGCGCGCCCACAACCGCCGCGAGGCGGATGCCGACCCTGCGGCGCACGCGGAGTTCATCGCAATGGAAGACGCGGCCCGCGAGTTGGGGCGATGGCGTCTCACGGGCTGCACCGTCTATGTGACGCTCGAGCCTTGCCTCATGTGCGCGGGGCTCATGGTGAACGCGCGGATCGACCGCTGCGTCTATGGCGCGGCGGACCCCAAGGGCGGTGCGCTCGGCACCCTCTACGACGTCTCGCACGACGCGCGCCTGAACCACGAGTTCGAGGTCGTCGCCGGCGTGCGCGCCGATGAGAGCGCCGAGCTTTTGAGGGGCTTCTTCAAGGGCCGCCGGGAGGGGCGCCGACCATAACGCTCAAGCACAGGGTGAAGGTTAAAAATCCCAGCTAGACATACCTAAAATCATGGGTACAATCAGAGCCCCGGGCGGGTTTGGCTCAAGGTTTCCTCGAGGGATCTTCGGGCTTGGGGAGAGCCAGGAAAGCCCGGGTCGCACCCACAACTGCACACACGCACCTAACACCCACCACGTGTCGCTGTGAGGTCACCATGAACGGTCGAAAGCGCTGGGCTTTTGCCCTCATCGCACTCGCTCTCGCGCTCTGCGCGCTTGGCGTGGCGGTCCCCGCGCTCGCCGACGAGGCGCAGCCCGCGGGCACGGACGCCGCGCAGGCGCCATCCACGCCCTTCGAGACGGAGATGGCGCCGTGGGCCTTCGCCTCCTTCTCGAACGAGGAGAACGCGCTCGCCGCCTACGACGAGGCCTATCGCGTGGACTACGCGGGCAGCCAGGTGGCCACGACGAACGGCCAATACCAGAAGAACGCTCCCGCCAACGTGGCCGACGACACCGACGCGTTCTGGGAGCCAGCCAACAACTCGAACGCCTCGAACATCTCCATCACCGTCACCTTCGAGAAGCCCGAGAAGTTCCAGTGGGTGGTCTACGGCTCGCGCCTCGATGCGGGGCTCAAGGGCTTCGCCACGGAATTCGAGCTCGCCATCTCGCAGAGCGCGACGGGCGAGGGCGATTGGGAGACCGTCACGCACGGCACCGGCAATGCCACCTCGACGCTCTCCGCGTTCGACGCGTGCCCCGAGGGCACGGAGCTCGAGGCGAGACGCGTGCGCTTCACGTTCAGGCGATCGTTGCAGAGCTATCCGAGCTGCCGCGCGCTCAGGTTCTATCGCCAAGACCCTGCCGAGCACGTGCTCGATGGGCTCTGGAAGAACTACAACCACACCGAGCTCGCCGACGGCGTGACGCCTGCGGGCGTGGAGGCGAGGATCGCGGGCGTGAAGGATAAGCCCGGCTACGCCACCATCTACGAGCACGTCTACAAGCCCGAGCTCGAGCGCGTGAAGGCGGCCGCCGAGGGCATGCTCGCCACGAACGCGCGGCTCGAGGTGTCGAACGAGGCCGACGTCGACGCCGGCGCGCGCTCCACGCGGGCGCTCGTGCGCGCGGGCGATGTGGCCTCCTACGCGAGGAACACGCTCAAGTTCTCGAACAACACCACGAACCGGCAGGTCACGGGCGTGTGGTACCCGGCGGGCGAGGTCGCGCGCATCTGGGTGGAGCGCGCGAACCCCGATGATCCGCTGCCGATCGTGCGCTGGGCCCAGCCCTATGGCTACTGGGCGAGCTGGCAGGGCGGTGCGACGCAGCTCGTCGAGGGCCTGAACCTCGTGACGGTGCCGAACTACAAGACCGTCGACTACAAGACCTATGACATCGTGGCCGGCTGCGCCGCCTACCTCGAGAATCCCTATACCGAGGAGCAGCAGCCGGGCCTCGTGAAGGTGTATTTCGAGGGTGGGCGCACCTACCCCGTCTATCGCCTGGGCGATGACATCACCGCCTACATGGCCGAGCTCCGCGCCCATGCCGACCGCGTGCGCGCCGACCACACGGCCGAGATGGACGTGACCGAGCTCGTGAGCAACCACGTGATGATGACGGTGCAGGCCACGCGCGCGGACGAGATCTACGGCGCCTACGGCCACGATGCCAAGCAGGCGCTCGAGTGCTGGGACACCACGCTCACGCGCTGCTACGCCTTCGAGGGCATCCAGCTCACGCCCGGCCAGCCCGGCTACGACCTGCGAAACGAGTACCTGAACGAGAACTACCGCGTGTCGCAGGTGTGGGATCTCGGCTGGATGTTCACCGCGGGCGAGCACATCGGCGTCTACACCGGCGGCGAGGCGCAGGACGTGCTCATCGACCCGCTCGACAGCTATGGCCAGAGCAAGATCGCGTCCAACTGGGGCCTCATCCACGAGTGGGGCCACTCGATCGACATCCCGGCCCGCACGCTGCAGGAAACCACGAACAACATGCCGGCGTACTACGAATCCACCTTCACGCCGGAGTTCACGCGAAACGCCCAGGACATCGAGCGCGCGCACCAGATGGCGCAGCCGGACTATGAGTGGGGCACGAAGTTCAACGAGAACCGCTTCAACTTCATGCCGTTCTGGCTGGTGGAGAGCTATTGGCCGGGCTGGTGGGGCCGCGTGGAGAACCTCTACCGCTACGAGCCGGTGAGCGAGGCCAATGGCTACACGGGCGGTAAGGACCAGCTGAACAAGACCGAGCGATTCGTGCTCTACGCGTCGGTGGCCGCGAGCTACGACCTCCGCCCGTTCTACGAGCGTTGGGGCCTCAACATGGACGCCGCGAACCCGGTGTTCGTGGCGAAGGACGCGAGCTCGACGTTCACGGCGCTCTTCGAGGCGCGCGTGGCGGCGGGGGATATCTCGCAGGAGGTCGCGGGCTTTGACGGCCCCGTGGCGGATCTGCCCCTCTGGCTGCTCGATCGCGCCGAGTACGGTGCGGTGACGGGCGCGGGCGAGAATCGCGAGGCGCTCCACATCTACCACGGAGATGACGGCCAGCCAGAGGTCCTGCACGTGGTGCCGGCGACGAAGACCGTGGAGAGCGAGGACGGCGCGAGCACCACGAGCGACGTGGTGAACATCGTGCTCCAGAAGAGCACCGATCCCATGCACCTCTGCTACCTCGTGGAAAGCCGGCCCAAGGGCTCGAGCGACGAGGCGAAGTGGACCTATGCCGGCTCCACGCACGGCGGCGTCTTCACCGATGAGCGCGCGGAGGCCGCGGGCGGCGCGCTCGAGTACCGCGTGAAGGCCATCGATCGCTCGCTCCACGAATCCGCGTATTCCGAGGTCAAGGCCGCCGAGGATCCGAAGGTCGTCGCGCGCTACACCGTGAGCACGCTCGTGAGCGCGCCCGACGCGCAATCCTACGAGATGAAGACCGAGACGAAGGAATTCACGAGCCTCGGCGAGGCGGTGGAGAGCGCCAAGGACGAGTCGTCTTCCGTGACGATCGAGCTCCTCGGAGACTGCTATGCCGGCGACGTGAAGGTGGAGCAGACCGTGAAGATCGCGGTGGCTCCCGAGGTGGCGGGGCCGATCACGATCGCGCGGAGTGGCTCCGGGCCCGTGTTCGACGTGATGCAGGGCGCACAGCTCAAGCTCGTGGGAACCGTTGAGTGCCTGATCGTGCTCGAGGGCTACTACGCCGAGGGCCAGAGCGCGGGCGTGCGGCTCGCGCAGAATGCCGCGAAGCTCGAGGCTTCCCACGTCATCTTCCAGAACTTCGTGAACGCGGCGGACGGCGAGGCGGGACGCGGCGGCGCCATCGGCGGGATGGTGTCGAGTGGCGGCACGACGCTCACGAACTGCACGTTCAAGAACAACAGCGCAAACGAAGGCGGCGCGTTCGCGGCACGCAGCACGAACGTGCTCACCGACTGCGTCTTCGAGAACAACACGGCGCGCAGCCGCGGCGGCGCGGTGCGCAACTTCAGCGGCGGAATCGCCTCGTTTGACCGCTGCACCTTCGAAGGCAATAGCAGCGTCTACGGCGGCGCGTGCTCATTCGACGGCGTGACGATGATGCGCGGCTGCACGATTCAAGGCAACAGCGCCAAGTTTGGCGGCGGCATCGATGCGAGCCTGGGTGGCCGCACGATGGGGCTCGACGACTACGAGGGGCAGCCAACGACCGTTTCGGACAACACGGCTCTCGCGGGTGATGCCCTCTACATCGCGAACAACGACGCGAATACGGTCTTCGTGGCGGATTCCGAGCTCAAGGGGAGCGGCAACGAGGGGCATCGTGCGGTGGAGATCGCGCAGGGCACGCTCGTGCTGAATGCGCGGATCGCCGACGTCACCGGCAGGCGCGACGTCACCTACGACAAGTACATGCCGAACTTCGCCACGGAAAGCCCGAGTTCCGTGGAGGGCACCATCGCCGAGATGGGCTCCTCGAAAGTGGTGGTCTCCCGCAACTGGGCGGCTGAGCCGCTTGAGCTTGAGGTTGCCGAGATCGGGCGCGCGCAGGCGGTGGCCGAGGTCACGGGCTTCGACGGCACCGACTTCGCCGACCACGTGCGGCTCGTGGGCACGACCGGCACGCTCAAGCTCGACTGGCGCGGAAGCGAGGACGCCGCCACCCCCGGTGTCTACGTGCGCCGCGGCGGCACGGTCACGCTCAACGCGAACGGCGGCACCGTCATGGCCGGCGACGTCGACGGCTACGTGGCGGGTGCCAGGACGTTCCTCCCCACGAACGTGAAGAGGACCGGCTACTCCTTCGTCGGTTGGTTCGACAACGAGGAGCTCGAGGGCGCCTCGGTGAAGTGCGTGCCGGAGGATGCCGAGGACGACGTCACCTACTGGGCAAAGTGGTCTGAGGGCAACTACTGGATCAACTACCGGCCCAATGGCGGGAAGCTCCCCGCGGGCTACCAGGACCACCGCTCACTCGAGGAGACGGTCACGCTCGTGGAGCCCACGCGCGAGGGCTTCGAGTTCCTCGGCTGGTACGAGAAATCGGACTTCACGGGCGATCCGCTCGCGGAGATAGCCGCGGAGACGCACGAGGGCACCGTCACGCTCTATGCGCGCTGGACGCACGGGCGCGACAAGGGCGAGGTCTTGGAGGACGTGCCCGCCACCTGCACCACCTCGGGCCACAAGCTCGTGGCCTACAAGTGCGTGGATTGCAAGGAGCCGATGGGCGCCGAAGTCGTGGAGATCCCCGCGTCGGGGCACAAGTTCGGCGACTGGAGCGAGCTCGAGACGATCGATTGCCAGACGGGCCAAGTGCGCCACCGCGAGTGCGCGACCTGCGGGTACGTGGAATACGAAGGCCTCGAGAGCGGTTCCGGGACGACGCACTCGTGGGGAGGCTGGTCTGACGTCGCCGGTCACGTGGCGGACTGCGAGCATGACGGGCTCGAGGAACGGGTCTGCGCGAATTGCGGTGTGCATGAGGAGCGCGTCAAGCCGGCGATCGGTCACACGTTTGCCGATCCCGCAACCGTCTCCACGCTGGACGCGGATGGCGAAGGCGATGGCACCGAGGACGAGCCGACCGAGCGCGTGTTTGACGCCACCTGCGAAGACGACGGAGTGCGCGAGCTCCTCGGCACCTGCACGACCTGCGGAAAGACGGGCCTCGTGCGCGCCACGGAAGTGATCCCCAAGAAGGAGCACGACTGGGGCGAGTGGGTCCAGGTCCAAGAGGCGGACTGCGCCACGCAGACGGGCAGCATCAGGGAGCACACCTGCGACAACTGCCACGAGACGATCGCCGAGATCACGCCCTACGAGCACACGTGGGAGGCGACTTCGCGCGTGGACGAGCCATCGACTTGCACGAGACCCGGCAGTGCCTCCATCCACTGCGAGCGGTGCGGTGCCAAGAAGGACGTGCGTGCGCTCGAGCTCGCACCGCACAACTACTCTCATGGCGTCTGCACCGTCTGCGGCGCGGACGAACCGTCGGTGGGCCCTGGCACCGGAGGCATCACCGATCCCGGTACCGGTGGCGATCCCGATACCGGCAGCGAGACCGACCCCGGCGTCGTTCCCGGCACCGACCCCGGCACCGACCCTGGCGCCGATCCCGTCACAGACCCCGGGACAGACCCCGGCACCGACCCTGGCGCCGATCCCGTCACAGACCCCGGCACCGACCCTGGCGCCGGCGGTGATGTCGAGGGCGATGTGCCCGGTCCTGATCCCGGCTCCGAGGGTGGTGACAAGCCCGTCGTGGACGGCCCTGGGTTCACTGGCCCAAAGACCAAGAAGTCCTCTGGCGATTCATACCAGGCGCCCGCGGCGAACGTCCTGCCCAAGACCGGCGACGAGACGCCCCTCGCGCTCTACGTGGCAATCGGCGTCGCGGTGAACGTCTATTACGATTTTTATCGACGGATATTTTTCAAGATATTCTCTGACCGTTTCGGCGCTGC
>CANPVI010000087.1 GCA_947581665.1 uncultured Atopobiaceae bacterium
AACACGAACACGGTGGGGCAGAAGTTCGCCCAGGACCTCAAGCCCATGCTCGCGGACCTCGGCCTCGTGAACCGCGGCACGAAGACGAGCCGCCTCGAGGGCAGCACGTACGTCAACGGCGACACCTGCGACTATTACGGCATCATCCGCTACGCCCGCAAGGAGGGCATGACGGGCGTCATCATCGAGCACGCCTTCATCAGCAACGAAGACGACCTCGAGCTCCTCAAGGACGAGAGCTTCCTCAGGGCGCTCGGCTACGCCGACGCCGAGGCCATCTACCAAAACCTCGATTCGTTCTACGAGGCGTATCGCGAAAACCAAGCCGATGCCGACGCGATCGCGGCCATCCGCGACGCGGCGCCGAACAGCGTCTTCAGGGTCTACAACCCCTTCTCGGGCGACCACGTGTCCACGCTCGACAAGAACGAGGCGCGCGAGCTCGTGTGCTCCGGTTGGCGCTACGAGGGCGTGAAGTGGGAGAACCCCACCTCGGGCGAACCCATCTGGCGCATCTGCAACCCCTTCTCGGGCGACCACTTCTACACGAAGAGCAAGGCCGAGGTCGAGGGGCTCGTGGCTCAGGGCTGGACGTGGGATAACGACGGCAACCCCGTCCTCTACGGCACCACGAAGGACGCCGAGGGCGCGGTGCCGATCTATCGCCTCTTCAACCCCTACGCGACGGTGGGCACGCACATCTTCACCACGGAGAAGAGCGAGTACGACACGAACGTGGCCAGAGGCTGGACGGGCGAGGACGTGGCCTTCTACGGCCTCAAGTCAGGAACCGCCCCCGCGCCGAGCGAGCCCTCCGAGGATCCGGTGGAGCCCCCCGCGTCCACGGGCACGCCCATCATGGGCGCGAGCGTCACCACCAAAGACGCCCTCGCGACTCGCTTCGTGCAGGCAATGGAGCGCGAGCACAAGTCCTATCCCGCCATCTACGCCGAGAAGGGCGCGGCGACTCCTCGCGAGTTCGCCGAGCTGCTCTGGGATCAGGCCGTCGCCGAGGGTGTGCGTCCCGAGGTCGTGCTCGCGCAGATCATGTGGGAGACGGGCTGGCTCCAGTTCGGCGGTCTCGTGCAACCCGACCAATGCAACTTCGGCGGCCTCGGCGCTACGGGTCCGGGCAACCCCGGCAACGTCTTCCCCGACGTGAAGACCGGACTCCTCGCGCAGGTGCAGCACCTGAAGGCCTACGCCTCGACGGACCCCCTGAACTGCGAATGCGTCGACCAGCGCTTCAATCTCGTGACGCGCGGGGTGGCGCCCACCGTGGAGGAGCTCGGCGGCAAGTGGGCCGTCGGCGAGGGAAGCGATCGATATGGCTATAACATCGTGGCGTTGATGAACGCCAATCTCCTTTGAGGAAGTCCTTAAAGGAAGATGAGAAAGGGCGAGGGCCCATGCTCTGCGTTGACGAACAACTGCGAATCATCACCTCCGGCGTCGATCGCGTGATCCCCGAGGACGCGCTCCGCGAGAAGCTCTCGCGCGGCGTGCCGCTCACCATCAAGCTCGGCGTGGATCCCACGAGCCCCGATCTCCACCTCGGCCACGCGGTGCCGCTGCGCAAGATGCGCCAGTTCCAAGACCTCGGCCATAAGGTGACCCTCATCATCGGAAACGGCACCGCCCTCATCGGCGACCCCTCTGGCAAGAACTCCACCCGCCCCCAGCTCACCCAGGAGCAGGTGGAGGCCAACGCCGCCACCTACGTCGAGCAGGCGATGAAGATCCTCGATCCCGAGAGGACGACGATCGTCCACAACGGCGATTGGCTGCTTCCGCTCGACCTCAAGGGCCTGCTCGAGCTTTGCTCGAGCTTCACGGTGGCGCGCATCCTCGAGCGCGACGACTTCACGAAGCGCTATCGCGGCGGCACGCCGATCGGCCTCCACGAGTTCCTCTATCCCGTGATGCAGGCCTACGATTCGGTGATGATCGAGGCCGACGTGGAGATGGGCGGCACCGACCAGCTCTTCAACCTCCTCGCGGGCCGCGAGCTCATGGAGAAGCGCGGTATGGAGCCGCAGGTGGCGCTCACGATGCCGCTTCTCGTGGGCACGGACGGCCACCTCAAGATGTCCAAGAGCTACGGCAACTACGTGGGTCTCACGGACGCCCCCGCGGACATGTTCGGAAAGATCATGTCCATCCCGGACGAACTGGTGCCCACCTACTGGCGCCTCGCCTCCACCGTGAGCGTGGACGAGATGGATTCCATCGACGCGGCCTTCGCGGCCGGCACGGCTGACCCCTACGCCTCGAAGCGCGAGCTCGCGAAGAACATCTGCGACCTCTACCACGGCGAGGGGGCGGGCGAGGAGGCCGAGCGCGCCTTCGATCGCGTCTTCAAGGAGCACAAGCTCTCCGAGGACGTGGACGAGAAGGCCGTGGACCTCGCGCCGGGCGACGACGGGCTCGTCTACGTCCCGCGCGTGCTGAAGGAGGCCGGTCTCGCGCCCTCTGCGGGCGAGGGGCGTCGACTCATCGATGGCGGCGGCGTGCGCATCGATGACGAGGCCCTCCCGCCGAAGACCTATACCGTGGAGCCCGCGCGCCTCGAGGGCCACATCCTGCGCGTGGGTAAGCGCAAGGCTGCGCGCATCGTTCGCGCGTAGGGCATGCCCCAAGAGTCCTTGCGTCCCCCTCTGCCCGTGTTGCCCGAGCTCCTCGCCCCGGCGGGAAGCTCGGCTGCCCTTCGCTGCGCCATCGCGGCGGGCGCGGATGCCGTCTACTGCGGCCTTTCCGAGCTGAACGCGCGCCGCGGGGCGGACAACTTCACCGACGAAACCTTCGCAGAGGCCACGGAGCTCGCGCATCTCGCGGGATCGCGCGTCTACCTCACCGAGAACATCGCCGTCAAGGACGACGAGCTCGAGGATGCGTGCGCGCTCGCCCTCCGTGCCGCCTCGCTCGGCGCGGACGCCATCATCGTGGCTGATCTCGGGCTCTGCGCGCTCCTCGCCGAACGCGCGCCCGAGCTCGAACTCCACATCTCCACGCAGGCGAACGTGGGCGATGTGGCGGGGCTTCGTTTCTGCGCCGAGCTTGGCGTGAGGCGCGTGACGCTCTCGCGTGAGCTTTCCCTTGGGGAGATCCGCGCGGTGTGCGCTGCGGGGCGAGGGCTCGGCGTCGAGTGCGAGGTCTTTTGCCACGGCGCGCTCTGCATGGCCTACTCCGGGCTCTGCCGCATGAGCGCGGCACGCGGCGCGCGCTCGGCCAATCGCGGGCTCTGCGCCCAGCCGTGCCGCCTTCCGCATCGCCTCACCTCGGGCGACGGAGTGCCCCTCGCGAGCGAGGAGAGCCGCGCGCTCTGCCCGAAGGACCTCTGCGCGGTGGACGAGCTCGCCGAGCTCGTGGATGCGGGCGTGGCCGCCTTGAAGATCGAGGGGCGCATGAAGGCGCCGGACTACGTGCTCGCGGTGGTGGGCGCGTGGCGCGAGGCGCTCGATGCGCTTCGCCTTGACGCTTCGGGCGCCCACGCGCTCGACGCCGAGGTGCGCGCACGTGCCCGCGCAAAGCTCTCGCGTGCCTTCAACAGGAGCTTTACCTCGGATTACCTCCACGGGCGCTCGGGAAACGAGATGATGAGCTACGGGCGCTCGAACAATCGCGGCGCGCTCGTGGGCCGCGTGGCGGGGAGCCACGGCAATCGCGTGACGGTCGCGCTCACGGAGCCGGTAGGGGAGGGGGATCTCCTCGAATTCAGGCCCGATGAGGCGCCCGATCGCTTCCTCGCGGAGCCCTCGCCGCGTGCCGCCGAGGCGGGCGAACACATGGAGATGGAGCTCAAGCGCCCCATGCGCGAGGGCGTGCCGGTGCGCGCGCTTCGCGAGGAGGCCACGATCCGGGCCTCCCGTGCGTTCGGGAAGGCGGCGCACCCCCGTCCGCGTCCGGTGGACCTCAAGGCGATGGTGCGGATGGGCGAGCCGCTTCGCCTGCGCCTCGCCACGCCCTCGAGGACGCCCGAGGAGCGCGAGGCGCATGGCCCCGAGATCGCGGTCGAGGTGCAAGGCCAGGCGGTGGAGGCGGCGCGCACGAGGCCACTCGAGGAAGCCGACGTGGTGCGCCATCTCGCGCGCTTCGGGGGGAGTCCCTTCGCGCCGCACACGGTGGAGGTGGATCTCGGCGAGGGCGCAGGCCTTGGATTCTCCGCGCTCCACCATCTGCGAGCCGATGCGGCGGACGCGCTCGTGGATGCGATTCTCGCGCCCGCGCGAGCACGTGGCGAGCGGATCGCCCAGCTGGCCACTCGGGAATCCGCCTGGGCCGGTCTGCGGGAATCCGCGGACTTCCATGCGTGCGATGCGAAGACGGTGGAGGTCTGCTGCCTCGCCCCCTCGCTCGAGGTGGCCTTCGCGGCGCAGGCGGCTGGCGCGGATCGCGTCTACCTCTCAGAGGCCTTCGCCGGCGACGCGGCCTGCGCCTCGTCGGGCCTCACCCCGTGGCTCTCGGAGATCTCCCGCGCCAAGGACGTGGCGGGCCAAGAAGCGCTCCTCGCCCGAGGAAAGCCCTGCGTGGCGTCCACGTTCTCGGCAATCGAGCGCGCCCGCGAGGCGGGAGCGCCATTCGAGGTGGGCTTCGACCTCCCCATCTTCAACGGCGCCTGCGTGCGCGCCCTCGCGCGCGCAGGCGCCACCGGCGCGTGGCTTTCCTTCGAGCTCACCGCTCGCGAGATCGCACGCGTGGCGGCGGCGAGCCCGGTGCCGCTTGGCCTCAAGGTGGCGGGAGCGCTTCGCACGATGACCACCGAGCACTGCGTGCTCCAGGCGGAGCAGGCTTGCACGCGTGGGTGCGCGCGCTGTGAGATCCGCGCGGGCCTGCCCACGCTCGAGAACATCGACGGGCGTTTCCTGCCGGTGCGCCAAGGCGCCGACGGGCGCTCGCGCATCTTCTGGGACGCGGCGCTCGATCTCGTGCCGAGGCTCCAAGAGGTGCTCGACACGGGGGTTTCGCGACTCCTCGTGGACGCCACGCTCATGGACGCCGATGAGGCCTCCCTCGCCGTGAGACGCGTGCGCGAGGCCCTCGATGCCCGAAGCGTCGGCCGAGCGGCGCCCCGTGCGATCGAGCGCGCGACCCTTGGGCACTTTCTGGAGCCGGTCGGCTGAGCGGCGCCCCCCAAGCGTGCGAGTTGATACCATGAACGCGCACGTACGAACTTCCAGCGAAAGGATCGGCCATGGCCGTTGACGAGATCCTCCTCACCAAGGTGCTCGACGTCGTGCGCCCCAACCTCGAGGCCGACGGCGGCGATGTGCAGCTCGTGGGCGTGGATGAGGACGGCGTCGTCTCCCTCGAGCTCACCGGCGCCTGCGCGGGCTGCCCGATGAGCCAGATGACGCTTTCCATGGGCATCGAGCGCGTGCTCAAGGAGCATGTGCCCGGCGTCACCGCAGTGCGCGCCGTCTAGCGATGGTCCTCTCAGACCGTGATATCAAGGCGGAGCTCGAAAAGGGCCGCATCGTCATCGAGCCGCTCGACCTCGCCGACGTCCAGCCGGCGTCGGTGGACGTCAGGCTCGGTTCGAACTTTCGCATCTTCATCAACTCGCGCCACACCTACATCGACCCGCAGCGCGCCCAGCCCGACCTCACGGAGACCATCAACGTGCCCGATGGCGAGGCGTTCGTGCTGCACCCGGGCCAGTTCGCGCTCGGAACGACGCTCGAGAGGGTGGCGCTTCCCGATGACGTCCTCGGCAAGCTCGAGGGCAAGTCCACGCTCGGGCGCCTCGGGCTCATGATCCACTCCACCGCCGGCTACGTGGATCCCGGCTGGGATGGCGAGCTCACGCTCGAGCTCTCGAACGTGGCGACCCTGCCGATCACGCTCTGGCCGGGCATGCGCATCGGCCAGCTCTCCTTCGAGCGTATGTCGAGCCCGGTGGAGCGCCCGTACGGCTCCTCGGGCCTCGGCTCGCACTACCAAGGGCAGCGGGGCGCCACGCCCTCGCAGGCGCTCAGGGGCTAGCGCATGCCCTCGCTGAACGACATCTACCACATGCTCGACCCGGTGGCCTTCTCCATCGGGCCGCTCACGGTGCGCTGGTATGGCCTCGCCTACCTCGCGGGCTTCACCCTCGGCGCGGTGGTGATGTGGTCGCTCATGAAGCGTTGGCGCCTCGACGTGGGCTTCGACGAGCTGCTCTCCATCGTGGTGGGTATCGTGTTCGGCGGCATCCTCGGCGGGCGCCTCGGCTACGTGCTCTTCTACGGTGCGGGCTACTACTGGGAAAACCCGCTCGCGATCTTCATGCTGAACCAGGGCGGCATGTCCATCCACGGCGGCTTGCTCGGAGCCTTCGTCGGCGGCTCCATCGTGTGCCGCTCGCTCAAGATCTCCATCCTCACGATCTGCGACCTCGGCTTCACCGTCACGCCCATCGGGCTCTTCTTCGGCCGACTCGCGAACTTCGTGA
>CANPVI010000088.1 GCA_947581665.1 uncultured Atopobiaceae bacterium
TGTCCTTGACGAAGCTGTAGGCCTTGTCGGCGTCGACGATCGTCTGCTTGAGGTCGAGGATGTAGATGCCGTTGCGCTCGCCGAAGATGTAGGGGCGCATCTTCGGGTTCCAGCGACGGGTCTGGTGGCCGTAGTGGCAGCCAGCATCGAGAAGGGTCTTCAGGTTAATCTTGACGGCCATGGTTACCTCCATCGGTTAGGCCTCCGCGTGCCTCAACCCCGCCTTCCACCCGGAATGCCTGCGTCTCCGAGCACCGCGGCCGACGAGTCCGCACACGTGTGAAATGGTTCGCCCGGGACATGTGCCCCAGCCGGTGCCGAGTGCCGGCACAATCCCGAAAGTATATGGGAAAACGCCCACCGTGGACGCCCTCATTCACTCTCCACGCGGATGCGCCTGGCGCATGACGCTCCCGAGGCGCTCGATGGAGAGATTCGTGTAGATCTGCGTGGTGGAGAGGCTCGCGTGGCCGAGGAGCTCTTGGACGCTACGAAGATCGGCATCGCCGTTCAAGAGCTCCGTGGCGAACGTATGGCGCATGGTGTGGGGCGTGATGGTCGGGGGGAGCCCCGCCCTCTTCACCACTTGCTCGAAGCGCGTGCGAAGGCTGGCGGCGCTCATGCGCCTTCCGCGCTGCGAGAGGAAGAGCGCCCGCTCGTGCTCCTTTCGCTCGGCCTCGGGAACCTTCAACACCCGAGCGGGGCGCACCTTCTCGAGATACTCCGCCACGGCCTTTCGAGCCTTCGGGTAGAGCGGCACGAGGCGCTCCTTCGACCCCTTTCCGAAAAGGCGCACCGAGCCACGTGCGAGGTCGATGTCCTCGAGGTTGACGTTCGACGCCTCTTGGATGCGCGCGCCCGTGGCATAGAGGAACTCCACGAGCGCCCTGTCGAATATGTCCGAGGGATTCTCGCTTTCCACCGCCGAGAGCATCTGGCGGACTTCCCTATCGCCCATCACCTTCGGCAGATGGCGCCCCACCTTCGGTCCGGGCATCGTGGCGAGCGCCGAGGTGGTGGCGAGATCGCGCTCGATCATCCAGTTGTAGAAGCCCCGAAGGGCCGAGAGCTTGCGATTCATCGTGCGCGGCGCATAGCGGGCGCGCCGAAGCTCGCCGAGCCATGCACGCACCTGCGGCGTGGTAATGGCGAGCGGGTCGACGCCCTTGCGCTCGCACCAAGCGAGGAATGCCTCGATGTCCGCGCGGTAGCCCTTCGCGGTGTTCCGGGAGACGTTGCGCACGCCACGGAGGTATTCGAGATAGTCCCGCATATAGCCATGACAGGCTTCCGTCGAGGGGCGATCGCTCGCGGACTTCGCGCTCAGCGAGCACATGGCGAATCACCGTCTGCGAAGAGCTCCGAGCGCGACACCTTCCATTGCGCGAGGTCGCGCATCGCACGCTCGGCGAAGGCGTCGTGGCGCTCGCGCTTGTTGCGAATGGGCGGCTCGAGCGGCGGCATGAGCCCGAAATTCACATGCTGGGGTTGGTAGTTTTGCGTCGAGGGGTCCGTGGCCCATGCGACGAGCGAGCCGAAGGCCGTGGTCTCGGGAAGCGCGGGTCGGGGCACTTCCGCAAGGAACGCGTACACGTTCAGGGCCGCGAAAAGCCCCGAGGCGATGGCCTCCGTATAGCCCTCGGTCCCCGTGAGCTGTCCCGCGAGCCACGTGCTCATCCCCGGGATCTTGAAACCCTCCTCGAGCACATGGGGCGAATCCACGAAGAAATTGCGATGCATCACCCCATAGCGGAAGAACTCCGCATGCTCGAGCCCCGGAATCATCCTCAGCACGTGCCTTTGGGCGGGAAACGTGAGATTGGTCTGGAAGCCCACGAGGTTGTAGGCGCTCTGCCGGGCGTTTTCCGCACGAAGCTGCACCACCGCCCACGGACGCTTCCCGGTTCTCGGGTCCGTGAGGCCCACGGGCTTCATGGCTCCGAAGCGGGGCGCGTCTCGCCCTGCCCTCGCCACCTCCTCGATGGGTTGGCAGGCGCTGAAGAGGTCCCTCGTCTCGAAATCGCGGAGGATCACGCGATCCGCCTCGAGCAGCGCGTCGATGAAGGCCTCGTATTCCTCTTTCGTCATGGGGCAGTTGAGGTAGTCGCCCTTCGCCTCGCCTTCCCCATAGCGGTTTTGCGAGAAGGCGATGACCCTGTCGATGGTCTCCGCGTCGACGATGGGCGCGGCGGCGTCGAAGAACGCGAGCGACTGCTCGCCCAGTCGCCCCTCCAGGGCCCGCGCCAGCGATGGCGAGGTGAGGGGACCGGTCGCAATCACGGCCACGCCCTCCGGGAGCGCCTCCTGCTCACGCCGGTCGAGGACGATCAAGGGCTCTTCCTCCACCGCGCGCGTGACGCCAAGCGCAAAGCCCTCCCGATCGACGGCGAGCGCTCCACCCGCCTCCACGCGATGGTCCCTCGCGATGCGAAGCAGCTTCGAATCCAGGAGCTCGAGCTCGCGCTTCAAAAGCCCCGCGGCGCTGTCCGGACGCTCGGATTTGAACGAGTTCGAACAAACGAGCTCCGCAAGCCAGGGCGTATGGTGCGCGCCCGTCGACGCACCGGGGCGCTCCTCCACGAGACGCACGCAAACGCCGCGCCTTGCGAGCTGGAGGGCGCACTCGGATCCGGCGAGGCCGCCGCCTATGACCACTACCTCAGCCACTGCTTGCCCTGCCACCTTCCACGCGCCTACGCGATTTCGCGCGCCGCTTCCCCGCCATGGGATCTTCGGCCCCGAGGAGCGCCGCCTCCGTTGGAGCGTAGCATCCATCGGGGAGTTTCGTGACGAGGCCCATCGCCTCGTAGTCCGCGAGCGTGCGGATGAGCGTCACCACCTCCATCGAGAGCACTTCGGCGAGATCATCCGCCCGCTTCGGCTCGGCGATGAGGGATCTCAGCACCGCGCCGCGCTCGGGATCGTCGAACTTTTGCCTGACGAGCCGAGCCACGTCGTAGTCGCTCGAGATCGCGAGCTCGAGCGAGGTGTCATCCACGATGATGGTCGCCCCCTGCTCGAGGAGCCAATTCGTTCCCCGCGAATAAGGCGAGAAGATGGAGCCCGGCGCCGCGTAGATGCGTCGGTCGAGATCGCTTGCCGCCTGCGCCGTGGAGAAGGTGCCCGAGGGCAGCGACGCCTCGCACACGACGAGCACTTTCGAGAGTCCGGCGATCAGGCGGTTTCGCACGGGGAACGCGAAGCGATGTGGCTGCGTGCCCCATGGCGCGAGCGAGAGGACGCAGCCGCGCGCTCGCGCCTCCTCGAAGACATCCCTGTTGGTCTTCGGGTAGACGTTTTCCGCGCTGCAGCCGCTCACGATGATGGTCCTTCCCCCAGCCGCCGCGGCGGCGCGCGATGCGGCCGCATCGCAACCGAGCGCGCCACCCGACACCACGACCAAGCCGCACTCCGCGGCGACCCTCCCCGCGAGCTTGGCTATGGCGATGCCGTAGGGCGTGGCACGGCGAGCGCCGATGATCGAGATGCACGGCTCGCCCATGAGCTCGGAGGCGCCCACGCCGTAGATCACATCCCCCACATTCGCGGCCTCGGCGACCATCTCGGGCCATAGATCATCACCGGGATGCACTTCCCATCCATCTGGAGGGCACTGCGCGTGCCCCTCCTCCTCGCCCATCTGGCGCATGATCTCCTCAAGCGGCATAGCTCGCCCCCTCCCCCAGGTTCTGCCTCGAGCGGAAGGCGACCGCCTCCGCCACGTCTCCCATGGTCACCTTTTCGTGGGCTTCGATGTCGGCCACGGTCCTCGCGATGCGGGCCACCCTCGTGAGCGCGCGCCCTCCCAAGAGGAGCTTCCTCGACACGCGCTCGAGGTAATCGAGTGCCGCCATCTCGAAGCCGAGACACTCGAGGACATGGCAGGGAGGTGCATCTGCGGCAAGGTGCATGCGCTCCTCTCGAAACGCACGGGCCTCCTCCACCCGCGCAGCCAACTGGGCGCTCGTGAGGCCTTGCCGGCCGCGAATCATGTCCCTCGAAGAGGGCCTCGCCACGTCGATCGCGAGATCGATGCGATCCATGAGCGGCCCGCCCACGCGGCCCTGGTAGCGCGCGATCTTCTCGGGCGAGCACGTGCAGCGCTTGCCGGGATCGCCCAGATGTCCGCAGGGGCACGGATTGGCCGCCGCCACGAGCTGGAAGCGGGCGGGAAACGTGAACGTCCCCTCCGCGCGCACGATCCTCACGGCTCCGTCTTCCATCGGCTGGCGCAGAACCTGGAGCGTCGCGCTCGAGAACTCCGGAAGCTCGTCGAGGAAGAGCACCCCCTCGTGGGCGAGCGAGATCTCCCCCGGACGAACCGGACGCCCGCCTCCCACGAGGCCCACCGAGGAAATCGAGTGGTGGGGTGCCCTGAAGGGTCGCTCCCCCGCGAGGATCGAATCGACGTCGAGGCCCACGACGGAATGCACACGCGCCGCCTCGAGCCTGCCGGCGCGTTCGAGCTTCGGGAGGATCTTCGGATAGCAGCGGGCGAGCATGGTCTTTCCGGAGCCCGGTGGCCCATGCATGAGGAGTCCGTGGTTGCCCACGGCCGCGATCACGAACGCGCGCTTGGCCTGCTCCTGGTCGATCACGTCACCGAAGTCCACCGCCCCTCCGAGGGGAAGCGTCAGCGCCTTCGGCTCAGCCTCTTGGACGCAACGGTCTTGCCCCTCGAAGCTCATGACCCCCTGCATGAGGTCGTTGATGTGCGTGAGGGTGGTGAAGTCCGCGCCCACCATGCGCGCGAGGTGTCCGTCGACGGGCCCCGCGAGGGTGAGGTGCTGCTCGGCGGCGAGTGCGGCAAATGCCATCTCCCCATGTACGGGACAGAGCTCGCCCGTGAGCCCGAGCTCGCCTATGAAGAGGCATTTCTCGAGGTCGTCGGTGGGGATCTGCCCACTGGCCGCGAGGATGCCCACGGCTATCGGGAGATCGAAGCCCGTGCCCGTCTTGCGCACGTCGCCCGGCCGAAGGTTGATGGTCGCGAGCTTGCGCGGGATCTCGAAACCCGCCGCGCGAAGCGCACAGCGGACTCGCGATCGGGCCTCGAGGATCTGCGTATCGGGCATGCCGACGATCGTCATCCCGGGAATCCCCCGAGAGAGATCCACCTCCACCTCGACGCCGATGGCGTCGATGCCCGAGAGCGTGGCCCCATGCACCGTGAAGCGCAAAATGGGCTCCGTAGCCTGGCCGACGTCCTTCTCGATGGGCTTTCCCGCAGCCTGTCCACCTGCGTACTCGTCCATCAGAAATCGCAATCGAAGGCGCCCACGAGATGGCGTAGGCGCGCCGAATGGCGATCGATGAAGTTGATCGCCATCACGTCGAAGCGCAGCGAATCCACGTCGGGGTGCTGCATGAGGTACACGAGACCGAGCTTGCGATATTGTGCCTGCTTCTTCGAATCGACGGCAAGTTCGGGCATGGCGCCGCGATCCTTGGCGAGGACGAGACGCGTCTTCACCTCGACGAGCACGATGGTTCCGTCCTCGTAGCGGCAGATGATGTCCGCCTCGCCGAATCTCGTGCGCCAATTCTGGGCCAGGATCTCGTAGCCGTGGGTCGCGAGGTAGCGCGCGGCGAGGAACTCCCCCGCGACGCCGATCTCCCTCGACGTGTACTCCTCGATCGGCTTATCGGGCTCCTCGTAGGTGCGCCACCAGATGCCATCGGTGGCCACCATCTTCTCGATGCACTCGCACGGGCAGGTGCACGTGGGATCCTTCCTGGAATTGCCCGCCGCTTCATCGGGCTGCTCGGTCTTTCCGAGGTCGGCATCCGCTTCTCCGTCTTGCGGCCGTGCCGCTTCGATCGGGGTTTTCGCCTCTTCGATGTCCTTCTCTTCCAGTAGTGCCTCCATGGCCTTCCTTCCTCTTCGGAAACGCCGCCAAGCGTCTCAAAGAGACCTTGCAAATCTCTGCGGTCCAGCCGACCCGGATCACGCAACGCCTCACCGGACGCGGCACTCGTGGAAAGGAAAACCTCGAGCTCAGATGCCCCATCGGAAGCTGACCATCCTCCGACCGAGGCGAGCGGGATCGCCTTTTTGGCGATTGGCGCCTCCACGGGGCCTCCACTCGCGCGGGCAATGCTTCACACTGAAACCGGCGCAACCCCTCACCGCTCCAGGCCAAGGAAAGGACAGGCCCATGCTCGCAGGCGACAAGATTTGGATGGCCCAAGGCAACAACCCCTGCTTCCTCAAGCTCGACAAGGCCAACCGCCACGGCCTCATCGCCGGCGCCACCGGCACCGGCAAGACCGTCACCTTGAAGGTGATGGCCGAGGGCTTCTCCCAAGCGGGCGTGCCCGTATTCATGGCCGACGTGAAGGGCGACGTCACCGGCATCGCCGCGCCGGGCGAGGACGACGAGGGCATGCAAAA
>CANPVI010000089.1 GCA_947581665.1 uncultured Atopobiaceae bacterium
AAAGAAAGCCCTGCGCGCCGGATGGCGGGTAGTTACCACCAACCCCAGTGTCAAAGCCCCTGCGCGCCGGATGGCGGGTGGTTTTCACCACCAGCAAGAAAGCCCCGTGCGCCGGATGGCGGGAGGGTCTTCGCCATCAAACGACGCGAGGGGATTGCGAGAGAAGCGAGTTCTGACGCAGCCCCGTAATCCTTCGGGAGGGGCTATTATTGCGCGCGTGCTTCGATTCATTGCAAAGAACCTGCTCAAGGTGTGCGTGCTCGTGCTCGTGGTGAGCTTCGTGGTCTTCCTCCTCATGGACCTCTCGCCGGTGGATCCCGTGCAGGCCAACGTGGGGCAGGCCGCCACCCTCTCCATGTCCGAGGCCAAGCGCGCCCAGCTCGAGGCGTACTGGGGGGTGGGCGAGCCGCTTCTCGAGCGCTACGGAAGGTGGCTCTGGGGCCTTTTGCACGGAGCCCTGGGGACGTCGCTTCGCTACGACGAGCCGGTCACGCAGGTCATCGCCGAGCGCGCGGGGGCTTCCTTCGCGCTCCTCTCCATCGCGTGGGTGGGAAGCGGCCTTCTGGGCTTCATCCTCGGCGTCGTGGCCGGCATGGCGCATCGGCGCTGGCCCGATCGCCTCATCCGCGGGTGGTGCTTCGCCATGACGTCCATACCGTCCTTCTGGCTCGCCCTCATCGCCCTCATGGTCTTTGCCGTGGCGCTGGGGTGGTTTCCCATCGGCTTCGCCACGCCCGTCGGCGTGGCGAAGGCGGACGTCTCCTGGGCGGACGTGGCCCACCATCTGGCCCTTCCGGCCATCTGCCTCACGCTCGTGGGCGTGGCGCCCGTTGCCCTCCACACGCGCGAGAAGGTCATCGAGTTCGAGGCCGGCGAGGTGGCCGATTTCTGCCGGCTGCGCGGCGAGGGGCCCTGGCAGAGGTTCTGGCGCCATGGCTTGAGGAACGTCGCCCTCCCGGCGCTCACGCTCCAATGCGCGAGTGTGGGGGAGATCTTCGGCGGGGCGGTGCTCGTGGAGGAGGTCTTCTCGTATCCCGGCCTCGGCCAAGCGGCGGTCACAGCGGGTCTTGGCTCCGACGTGTGCCTGCTCGCCGGCATTGCCGTGGTGACGTCGCTTCTCGTCTTCGGCGGAAACTTCGCGGCCGACGTGCTCTATGGCGTGGTGGATCCGCGCATGCGGAGCGCGCGAGAGGCGGCCCGTGCCGCAAAGGAGGGGCCGCTCGCCTCGCTCGTCGATCGCCCCGAGGACTACGACGTCCCCCGCTCGGGCGCAGAGGAGGTGGGCCGTGGCGACACCATATGACGTGGCCCGCGAGCGGAGCCCGCACGCGCCCGTGATCGTGGCGCCACGCGCGCACGCCCTTCCCTCGAGGCGCGCCGACCTCGCCCGCGTGCTCGCCTTAGGCACGGCGCTCGCGCTCCTGCTCGCCCTCGGGGCAGCCCTCGTGCCCGCCGCGCAGGAGGCGGATTTCCTCGCGAAGAACCTCCCGCCCTCCCTCGCGCATCCCTTCGGCACCGACTGGATGGGGCGCGACATGCTCTGCCGGACGGTCGCGGGGCTCTCGCTCTCAGCCTCGCTCGGCCTTTTGGCGGCCCTTGCCGCGGCGGGGCTCTCGCTCATCCTCGGCTGCGTGGCGGCGCTCGGGGGTCCTGCGGCCGATGTGCTCGTCTCCGGCGCCATTGACGTCGTGATGGGGCTTCCGCACATCGTGCTTTTGATCCTCGTGTCGTTCGCGTTCGGCAAGGGCATCGTCGGCGTGGCCATGGCCATCGCCCTCACCGAATGGCCGCGGCTCGCGCGCGTCGTGAGGTCGGAGATGCTCCAATGCCGCGGCTCGGACTACGTGCTCGCCGCAAGGAGGCTTGGCCAGGGCCCGGTGCGCGTGGCCACGCGGCATCTGGTGCCCTACGTGCTTCCCCAGTTCGTCGTGGGGCTCGTGCTGCTCTTCCCCCACGCGATCATCCACGAGGCATCGCTCACCTTCCTCGGATTCGGGCTTCCGCCCGAGGTGCCGGGCATCGGATCCATCCTCTCGGAGTCCATGGCCTCCCTCTCCACGGGCGCGTGGTGGCTCGTGGCCTTGCCGGGCGCCGCGCTCGTGCTCTGCGTCTTGGCCTTCGACATCCTCGGGCGTTCGCTCGCCCGCCTTGCCACGAGGGGAGGGGCCCTATGACGGACGAGCCGCGCGCCTTCGCGGGCGATGCGCGAGGAGGCTTGCCCCACGAGGCGAGGGCGCACCACACGGGCGAGGCGCACCACCACCACACCCACGCGCTGAACTCGAGGCACCCCGGCCACCACCACCTCCTGCAGGTGGAAGGCCTCTCCGTGGCCTTCGAGATGTACGAGCCGGGCGCGCCCTTCTTCAAGGCCCGTCGTGCCTTCGTCCCCGTCCTCCACGACGTCTCGATCGGCGTCCACGAGGGGGAGATGCTCGCGGTCGTGGGGGCGTCGGGCGCCGGCAAGAGCCTCCTCGCCGAGGCCATCATGGGAGCGTCCACCCAAGGAGAGCGCATCGAGGGACGCATCTGGTTCGACGGCGAATTGCGGGACGAGGCCGGGCTCCGTCGCCTGCGATCGACGGAGATGGCGTTCATCCCGCAATCGGTCTCCTGCCTCGACCCGCTCATGAGAGTGGGAGAGCAGGTGAGGGGGATGCCCCGAGGCAAGGGACGCGCGCGCAGGGAGGACGAGGCCAGGCGCCTGGAGCGCCAGCGCGAGCTCTTCGCGCGCTATCGCCTGGGCGAGGAGGTGGCGCGCCTCTACCCGCACGAGCTTTCCGGAGGCATGGCCAGGCGCGTGCTCCTCTGCTGCGCGCTCGTGGACGAGCCCAGGCTCATTATCGCCGACGAGCCCACCCCGGGACTCGACCTCGCGCTCGCGCACGCCGCCCTCGAGGACCTCCGCGCCTTCGCGGACGGCGGGGGCGCCGTCATGCTCATCACCCACGACATCGAGCTCGCGCTTGCCGTGGCGGATCGCGTGGCCGTGTTCCACGACGGCACGGTGGTGGAGGAGACGTCGGTCGCGAGCTTCGCCTCGCCCGAGCTCCTTCGCCATCCCTTCAGCCGCGAGCTTTGGCACGCCCTGCCGGAGCACGACTTCGCCGTCACGTCGAATACGGTGAGGTAGGGCCATGCTCGAGGCACGCTCCCTCGCCTTCGCCTATCCGGGCGCCTCGCCCGTCTTTCGCGACCTCTCGCTCGAGGTGGCGCCTTGGGAGCGTGTGGCGCTCGAGGCCCCCTCGGGCGCGGGCAAGACGACCCTCTGCAGGGTGCTCGCGGGCTACCTCAGCCCCCAGCGAGGCGAGGTGCTCGTGGACGGCGAGCCGCTGCCCAAGCGGGGCGCCTGGGCGGTGCAGTTGGTGAGCCAGCATCCCGAGCTCGCCTTCGATCCCAGGCTTCGGCTGGGCGATTCGCTTGCCGAGGCGGGCGAGGTCGCGCCTGCGCTCCTTCAGGCCCTCGATGCCGACCCCGCGTGGCTCGAGCGCCGCCCCGCCGCGCTCTCCGCGGGCGAGCTCCAGCGCCTCTGCGTGGCGCGCGCCCTCACAGCCCGTCCGCGCTACCTCGTGGCGGACGAGATCTCCACCATGCTCGACGCCGTCACCCAAGCCCGCGTGTGGCACGTCATCCTCGACTGGTGCGCCCGCGAGCAGACGGGCCTCGTGTTCGTCACGCACTCAGACGCCCTTCGCGCCCGCATCGCCACGCGGGTCGTCGAGCTCTAGGCGCGCAAGGCGCATCCGCTCGCCCCGCTCGTCGGTGCGTTTCCCCATTGGCTGGTTTGGGGCGTGTATCACCGAAAACCCGTTGGGTAGAAAGCTGAAAGTTTGGTCTCCTCGCTTTCAGCCACGTGCCGCAAGCGGGGACGGTGGGAGGACGTCCGGTGGGGTGGTTAGGGCGTCGCGAGACGAGAGGGGCGTGGGGGCCCATGATCAACAACGCCGATACCGCCTTCATGATGCTCTGCACGGCGATGGTCTGCGTGATGACGCCGGGCCTCGCCTTCTTCTATGGCGGCCTCGCCAGGCGCCGGAGCGTGCTCTTCATCATGATGGAGTCCATGATCGCCATGGGCATTGTCACGCTCATGTGGATGTACGGCGGCTTCGGGCTCTCGTTCGGCGAGGACCTCGGCGGCGTCATCGGCAATCCCGGCGACTACTTCGGGCTCGCGGGCGTGGGCTTCTCGCCGGACACGGTACACGCCACCACCATCCCCTTCGCGCTCTTCTTCCTCTTCCAGCTCATGTTCTGCGTGATCACCATCCCGCTCTCGAGCGGCGCCTACGCTGAGCGGCTGAATCTCAAGGGCTACCTCTTCTTCCTCATCCTCGGCACGATCTTCATCTACTATCCCGTGTGCCACTGGGTGTGGGGCGGAGGATGGCTCTCCGACCTCGGCTTCGTCGACTTCGCGGGCGGCACGGTCATCCACACGACGGCGGGCTTCGCCGCGCTCGCGGGCATCTTCGTGCTCGGCAACCGCAAGCTCGCAAAGCCCGGCATGCAGCCCTCGAACCTCATGGTCGCGGCCATCGGCACGGGGCTTCTGTGGTTCGGCTGGTTCGGGTTCAACTCCGGCGGCGCCCTCTCGGCGGGCGAGCTCGCCACCCACGCCTTCACCAACACCGTCGTGGGCCTCGCGAGCGGTATGGTCACCTGGCTCATCGTGGCGAAGATCATCCACGGCTCGATCGACTTCGTCGACGTGATGACGGGCTCCGTGGCGGGCCTCGCCACCATCACGCCCTGCGCGGGCTACATCTCTCCCGTCTCGGCCATCATCGTGGGCGTCGTCGCCGGCATCGTGTGCAACCTGGCCGTCGAGTTCCGCAAGCGCATGCAGTGGGATGACGCGCTCGACGTGTGGGGCGTGCACGGCATCGGCGGCTTCACCGGCACCATCCTCATCGGCATCCTCGCCGACGAGAGCGTGAACGGCGTCTCGGCGAGCCCGGCGCAGTTCGGCGTGCAGGTGCTCGGCGTGGTGGTTGCGGCCGCGTGGAGCTTCGCCGTGGCCTGGCTCATCCTGAAGATCGTGGGCGCGGCGACCGACATCCGCCCGAGCCAGGAGGTCATCGACCAAGGCCTCGACCGGGTGCTCTTGCACGAGAGGGCCTACGACGTGGTCGACGCGACCACGCTCGAATCGCTCGGCGAGCCGGCAGAGGTCGCCTCCGGCGAGTCCTCGGAGCGCACCATGGCGCGCGGCGGGGCGGCTAAGGCCGGCGGGGGGCCTCGCGCGGTCGATGGCTAGCGCGTGAGGCGCATGGTCGCGCGGTCGTGGGCGCCGTCGCCGCTCGTCTCCTCGTTGCATATTGGCAACAGACGTGAAACCGCGCGGACGGGCGGGCGGTGCTATCCCTTGGGCAGGGAAGCGCGGCACGGACGGCATGGGAGAGAGGGAGGCGGCAATGCTCGGCTTGATCTTGCTCTACGTGGGCATGGTGCTCATGAGCAACGGACTCTTCAGGCTGTTGGGCATCAAGGACAAATCCAACGTGGTGATGAACCTCTTCACGGGCGGGCTCGGCCTCGTGTTGAACATCATCAGCGTAGGCATCGGCATCGCCCAGAACGCCGACGCCTCGTGGTACTACGCGAGCGCGACCGGGCTCCTCTTCGCGTTCACCTACCTCTACGTCGCCATCAACACGATCTGGGACCTCGACCAGAACCTCTACGGCTGGTACAGCCTCTTCGTGGCCATCAACACCATCCCCTGCGGCATCCTCTGCTTCTATGGCTATGGCGGAAACCTTTGGTACGGGATCATCTGGTGGCTGTGGGGCATCCTCTGGCTCACCGGGTGGATCGAGTGCTCCTTGCACAAGAACCTCGGCAAGTTCGTGGGATGGCTCGGCCTCCTCGAGGGCATCTTCACCGCCTGGATCCCGGGATTCATGATGCTCACCGGCGTGTGGCCAGCGAATGTCGCCATTTTTGCATGAAGTGAAGATCGGCAAGGATCGAAGGAAAGGAGCCCTACGGCATGCAACTGACAGAGCGTGAGCGCGAGAAGATGATGATCAGCCTCGCGGCCATGATCGCCGAAAGGCGCAAGGCAAAGGGGTTGAAGCTCAACCACCCCGAATCGGTGGCCCTCATCACCGACCACATCCTCGAGGGCGCCCGCGAGGGCAAGACCGTGGCCACCCTCATGCAGGACAGCCGTGAGGTGCTCACGGCCGATGACGTCATGGAAGGCGTGCCCGAGATGATCACCATGATCCAGGTGGAGGCCACCTTCCCCGACGGCACCAAGCTCGTCACCGTCCACAACCCCAT
>CANPVI010000090.1 GCA_947581665.1 uncultured Atopobiaceae bacterium
GCCCTTCGCATCGACGAAGGCGAGGGCGTAGTTGCCGGCCTTTAGCTGTCCCCCCACAGGCTCATCCTGAAGGAACCGGAGTGTGAGCACATTATTCGTAATCACGTTCGGCAATCCCACGGGTTGGAGCCCTACCGGTTCCACCTCTTCGTAGCCGCGCGTGCCTTTCCTGCGCTTGCGCAGCTTAATCACCGGCACGCACATCTCTTGGAGCGATATGCCGCCATGCACGTAATTCGCTCCGCCTCCTGGCATCTTGAAGCGCGAGCAGTCACGAGGAGAGAAACCCACGAGCTCGGGAGCCCCGTTCGCGCGCATGCTCACCTGGAGGAGCCCAGAGGCGCTACTCCCCTCTTCCGCAAGAAGCGCACGGCGATCGGACCAGAGCATCTCGCCGCTGTCTGTGATCTTCTCCGCCTTCTGATACTCCTCGAGCTTCCGGCGCGTAAAGAGGAAGCCGTGGTCGGAGGTGATCACGATGTTCTGACGGTCCCTGGCCACGGCCCTCACCAGATCGCGGAGCTGCTCGATCGCGTTGTCGCATGCTTCGAGCGCATGCGCCTCAGTCTTCGCGCTATCGCCCATGGCGTCGATGACGTTCTGGTAGATGTAGACGAGCTTCGCCTCCTTGCGAAGTTCTTTGCGATCCTGAACGCTCAGCTGGCTGTAGTCGGTATCCCTGAATACCCGGGCACCCGCTTCCGCCTTCTGGAGCACGGCCTCTCGCTGAATCGATGAACTCGTAGGCATCGCATCAACCGTTGCCGCCAAGCTGGCACGCTGTCCCGCGTTCTTCACCTCGAGCTTGTAGATGCTATGCGGGAGGAGCGCAGCCATTCCGGTAGCCGTCACCGAGGGATACATCGCTTGCATACTGGAGAGGACCACGTCTCCGGAGAATTCCTGGTTCAACTTCGTGGCCAGCTCCTTCGCCACCTCGTAGCGCAGCGCATCCGAGACGATCACCGCGCAATGGCCCCTGTGAACCAGGGGTTCCACAATACGCATATAGAACAGATTGCTGCGGTCGATATCGCTCGCATAGCCGCAAGCCGCGTAGTCTTTCGTAGCGATGTCCGACCATGCCTCGGCCAGCCGATCGATGAAGCGAGCGTAGAGTTTCTCGAGATGAACCAGCGCCCTGTCGGTTGCCTCCTCGAGCTTGCCCTCGGAACGATGCTTCAGTCGTTCGAGTAACGGTCGTGCCTTGCGATAGGCAGTGTCCACCTCGCAGAGCTCTCCCTCGTAGCGCCTCCACGCCTCCTTCGCGCTCCTGAAATGAAGCGTGTCCTCGAGGGATGAGAGGCTAACGAGCGCGGCATACCACTTCACGGCCTCATAGCGCTCCTCGCTTGAGCCGTACCAGAGCTGGCCTTTCCGTCTGTCAAGGATTGCCTGCACGTTTGCGGTAGTCATCACGCCGGCATTCAGGCCCTCGAGGAGGTCGCGGATCACGATGTCGTCCACCTGCGGGAACACGCCAGTTGAGCTCAGGCGCTCCGCTCCGAGCTTTTCCAACTCGGGAATGAGGCGTTCATCTTCGGCCACGTTCTCGCAGATCTCCTGAAGCTCCGCGCGCGCCGGTCCCTCTGCCCACTCCGAGACGATGCGATGGCACGAGCGCACCGACGCGTCCTGCGCGGAGTCACCCAACAGATAGCGCTGGTATCCGGGCAGATCCTCCGCGCGGAGTGAGACGAGGAGCGCCGTGAGTAGAATGCTCGTGGTGAGTAGTTCTCGATCTTGGATGTCGCCTGAGTAGCTCGTGCCCTCTCGCACGACGCGCGCAAAGTCATCGAGGAGGTGCACGCCTTCCATCGTCTTTACGGCCTTCTCGGCGTCCTCATCATCCATCGAGAGGTAGGAGATGACGATATCGTAGGGCGTGGTGTCCTTCGTGCCGAGGATAGTTGCGATGATGGCCATCGTGAGGACATCGGCAGTGGCATAGCTCTGGCGCAGGTTCTTTAACTGACGAACCTGGCGTTTCTTGAGATAGCCCTTGCAGCTATTCAAGAGCTGCCGAATTGCGGGTGTGTCCGTTGCATTCAGCTCGCGCAGAAGCTCGGAAACGCGATCAGCCTCGTAGTGGTTCGCGTACTGCTCCACGTCCGCGAGGATGTCGTTGCGAATCTCCTCGCTCGTATCCGTGCGATGACTTTGGCGATAGAGCAGGATGGGCCGCGTACCGGCGATCTCGTTGAGCCTGCACTTGAGCTCGAACGCGCCGAAATCGGCCTCATCGAGCTTCTCGACACCCTCCAGCTTGAAGTCCTCAAACACCTCCCGCGCATCCCCCGAAGGGTCGTGCCAAATCACGACGGCATCAGCACTCGAGGAGAGTACCTTCTGAAGATAATGAGTTTGAGAATCACTTGCCATGTTTACTCTTCTTCTGCCGCTCCCTCCTTGCCTCGTAAAGGGCAAGGACGTCGCTCGGCTTTGACTTCAGCAAATCTGCCCATGCGATTAGCGTTCTCGTCTTAAGGACAGCACGGCCGCATATCTTCTTACGGAAGTAATTCTCAAACGCATAATACTCATCTGACAGTTTCACTATCTTAAAAGCACCGTGAGCTAATGCATTTCTTATTAGATGAAAGATAGAATTTGCTCTATTACCTTTCTTTGTGCAAATGATGAATTGCAACTCATCATCAAAACCCTCATATCGGTTAATATCTTTAAGCTCATTTTTCATCTGTTTGATTTTGACGCGCTTAATATAATTACTATCGATAGAGGCTGAGTAGCACATCTCTTCGTAAAGTGCTTTTACGTATTTATCTGTAAATCCAAGATCTTTGAGACTCTTACCCTTCCTAGACACTTCTCCACATGGCGTAGCAAGAAGAAAGGCATCTAGAATTGCAGCTAGATTCTTATCTTGAACAGATGATACAGCTTGAGCAAAACCCCAATTTTCCATTTTATATACCATTCTTCGGAACGAGCGTGTTATTAGAAAACGAACGGGACGTCTCAAAAGACTCGAAGTCATCATGAGCGAAGTTCTTGCAAAGGTCCACGATTTCACAAACACGCTCCACGCTGCCCCTGAACACAGGCATAATTCCAATAGTTCCAGGTGGCGTATTCAATGTAGGATTTACCAATCTAAGGATCTTGTCGAATACACTTGTGTTCATAAGACCTAAGTAGTAATCCTCATAGGCGCTTGCAATAAAGAATGGACCAGCTTGATCCCGTACAAAGATGGCCGGGACCGCTCGTGCTGAAAACTTACCTGAGGTGATCAAGTTCCACGACACAGCATCCTTGAAGAGGTATTTCGAATTGTATAGATGGGCCTTCTTAGTGCCATTTACTTCATAATTCCTGATCACGTCTCCCTGCTGCTGCCAGTTGATGATTAAAGTACCGTTGGGAGACCATCGACGGAACGCCCCTCCCCCATTGCAGGGAAACCACTTTTCAGCACCATGCTTAGTTCTCGAAATGGCAGAATGACTTACTTCCCACCAATTACGCATGAAAAGGTCGTTGTTACCGGTTGTGAGCCCCATCACGAGGTTGCCAAGATTCTTGAATTCCTCGCCCTCCCTGAACGCCCGCCTCACGGCATCGCTTGCCCAGTAGGCAATGGGGGTGCCGGGGATGTCATTGAAGTCGGCGGCGGTGCGGCGATAGAACCAGCCGCACGAGGGGTTTTTGATAGCCTCGAGCGTCTTGGGTCCTTGAAGTCTGGCACCCACAAAGT
The DNA here is from genome assembly GCA_947581665.1 of uncultured Atopobiaceae bacterium. Lineage (GTDB taxonomy): Bacteria > Actinomycetota > Coriobacteriia > Coriobacteriales > Atopobiaceae > CANRLS01. Next base: position 3,722 of record CANPVI010000090.1, read on the forward strand.
CCGAAAGGCGAATGTAGGCGCCGCGACAATCCCTAGCCCGCTCGTTCGCGTACGTGAAGGCGCAAATCGGTACCGTCGCCCCAGCGAAGCCCGAATATTCGAGTTGAACGAGGTTCGTTATCGCCTTCTCGTCAACAAGCCACGCCCTGAGCTCTTCATAGGCTGCGATGAACATCCACACGAAGGGCGTCATCATCCCAATCTCAGCACCAGATTCGCCAAACACTGCGCAGCGCTTTATGAAGCATGAGAAGAGATCCCGCTTCACCTCGGGGTAGTGCTTCTCCGCGAAGACCTTCAGCCATGGGGCCATGTTCTTGGAGCCCATGTAGGGAGGGTTCGTGACGACGACGGAGAAGCGGCGGCTGAGCGCCTCGCAGGAGGCGAGGGCGGCATCAAGTCGTTTCCTCAAGTCCGCGTCGCCGAGGCCGCCGGGAAGGGACGCGAGGGCGCCCTTGATGTCCGAGACGTCCTTGGCGGAGGGCTCGAGGAGGCTTCCCGCGAGCGAGAGGTGCGAGAGGGCGTCGAGGAGATCCTTGTCCTTGGCGAGCGCGCAGCCGCGCGGGAGCTCCGAGGGATCGATCGAGACGGACTTAAGCACGGTGATGTCGACGCTCGTGGGATGCGCGAGGAAGTTCCTGTCCCATGAGCAGGCCTCGAGGGCGAGGCAGAGCTCGGCGAGCTGGGCGGCCCTGGCATCGATCTCCATGCCGGAGAGGTTGCTCGCGAGGACGAGGGCGGGGACGTCGCGACGGCGATAGCCCACCTCCTCGTACATGGCGCCCAAGAGGCGGAAGGCTGCGAGCAGCATGTGGCCGGATCCGCACGCCGGGTCGCAGAAGGCGATCTCCTCTGGCGAGGAGACCTCGAGTGTGGGCTCCGTTTCCCCCTCCGGCGCCACGTAGTAGGGCATCTCCTCCGCAAAGAGCGAGTCGGGGTTGTTCAGCATCCAGAGCCTGCCCAGGGAGTTCTGGACGAGGTAGTCCACGATCCAGTCCGGCGTGAAGAGCTGGGTGGCCACGGGGAGCTCCCGCTCCCCCGCCTTCCTCCCCTTCTTGAAGGCCGCGAAGACGGAATCCTTCTCCTCGGCTGCCCAGTACTGGTAGGCCCAGCCCAAGGCCTCGGGCCTCTCGAGGTCCTCGGCGGGCAGGTCCTCCACGAGCCTCCTCACCGCTCCCTCGGGGCCGAGGAGGCCGTCGGGGAGCAGGAGCACCAAGGGGTCTCCCTCGGGGCCGAAGGCCTTCGGCAAGGCCTTCGCGAGGGCGCCTGCCTGCGCGACGAGCACGGCGCGGAAGGTGGCCTGGGCGTCTCCGGCGGCCTTGAGCCTGAGCGCCGCCTCGCGAGGCAGGGTCGGCAAGTTCAGCGCCTCGGGCTCGCTCGTGGCCTCGGGCGGAAGGCCCGTGCCCGAGGCGTCCGAGAGCACGTGGCGCCCGTGCGGAAGCAGCCCCTTAAGCTCGAGGTACCTCAGCGCGAGGAGCCGGTTGAACCACGTGTAGGCAGCGCGGCGGACGAGCTCGTCCTCGCCCTTGGCATCGAGCTCTGCGAGAAGGGCGTCCCTCATGCGCGCCTCCTCGGCGGAGAGCACTGCCCCTCCCGCCGAAGCCGCTCTGGCCTCCACCCGCGAGGCGTCGCTTGCAGCCGCGATGCCGAGGAGGAGCATCCTCGCCCTCACCCCCGCTTCGAGGACGGGCCTTGCCCAGCGCGAGTAGCGCTCGATGTTCTTGGGATCCATGGGGACTCCTATGCGATCTTGGCCAACACGTCCTGGAGCTTGGCGTAGTTCACCTTCACGCCGTCGTCCAAGTCGAGGTCGATCATCTGGTTCGCGAGGTGGTGGACTTTCTGCTCGTAGGCCTGGAGCTCGGCCAGCTGCTCGCGCATCTTCTTCAGCTCCCTCGCGGTGGAGGCCACCTGCCTGCCAGAGGCGCTCCTCGCCTCGCCCTCGAGGTGCTCCAGCTGCGTGCGGTAGCGCTCCTGCTGCTCGAGCACGTAGTCGGTGCGCACGAGCGCGAGGAGGTCGGGCTTGTAGCGATGGATGTAGAAGAGCGCCTTGAAGCCGTTCTTCCTGCCGGAGTCGAGCAGCCAGTAGATGGGGCGCTTCTTGTAGGTCTTGCAGTGGTCCTTGTAGAAGTCCCGGAGGAAGTAGCTCCGGATCACCTGGCGGGGCGTGCCGCGGCCGCCGAGCGCGTCGGCCATGAAGCGGAGGTTCTCCTCGAGTGATTCCTCGCCGTAGGCGGCCTTCAGGAACTCGATGAGCATGGCCACGATGTCGTCCTCGAAGTACTCGTCGACCGAGATCGGCAGGATGCCGTCCTCGTCGGGCATGTAGGTGGGGTGCGGCACCTTCTCGAGGTATTGCGCGATGCCGTCGCCTTGGTTCGCGAGCACGAGGCCGTCCACGTCGAGCGAGTAGCGCCCGAACATGCAGCCCACGGCGTAGCTGATGAGGGAGACCATCTCGTCGCGCTTGGTGCGCACGTACTGGTTGCACCTGAAGGACTCGGGGATCTCGTCCTCGGAGTCGAA
>CANPVI010000091.1 GCA_947581665.1 uncultured Atopobiaceae bacterium
CACGAGGAAGATGGACATGAGGAAGCCCTCGCTCGCGCCCGTGATGACGGTCTGGCCGGCCTTCTTCCACCAGTGCGCGGGACGCCCGAGGACCCCCTCGGTGAGGACGCAGTAGAGCCCGTAGAGCGTGGGCACGGCCGCCATGATGAGCACGGTCGTCATCGCGTAGGTGGCGCCCAGGAAGAAGAGGCCCACGATGAGGAAGATGAGCGCGAAGCCGAGCGCGGAGAAGCCCGTGGCGCTCTTCCTCGACAAGCGCTCGTTGGCTACGACGATGCGGCACACGAAGTCGCCGGTGCGCTCGTTGTTCGTGCCCGCGTTGCCCATGCCGCTCACGCGAATGTCCGTGCCGTCGTGGGCGTTCTCGGGAATGTCGATGGTCACCTCAGCGCTCTTCATCACGCGTCCCGTGCCCTGGCACACATGGCAGGGATCTGCGACGACGCGCCCCGAGCCCTGGCACTCGGGGCACTCCATGACCATCGTGCCCATGGCGAAGCCGAAGCCGCCGAGCACGTCGTTGAGATCGACGTTCATGTGGCCGGATCCACCGCACGTGGGGCAGGTGCGATACGCCGTGGCATCTTCGCTTCCCCGGCCATCGCAGGCCTCGCAGGTGGCATAGCGCTGGTAGGTGATGGTGCGATGGCGTCGCGCGTTCGGATCGCGCGGATCGAAGGCGAGCTCGTAGAGCACATCGGCGCCCGCCTGCGGCTTATAGGCGCGTCCCTGCCCGCGCCGCGCCGCGCCACCGAAGGGAAATCCCCCGAAGGGGGAGCCGCCGAAGGGGGAACTCGGCGCGCCCCAGGGGTTCTGCCCCGTGGGCTGGCGCGTGTTTCCCGCGGGCACGCCCGCGCGCATGAGGTCGTAGCGACGGCGTTTCTCGTCATCGGAGAGGACGGCATAGGCTTCGGAGACCTCTTTGAAGCGCTCCTCGGCATCCGGTTCCTTGTTCACGTCGGGGTGGAGCTTCCGCGCCTTCTGTTGGAAGGCCCTGCGGATCTCCTCCGTCGTGGCCGATTGCGAGACCCCGAGGATCTCGTAGTAGTCCTTGTCGGTCTTGAAGGCCAACTGCGCTGCCTTTCCGAACCTGCTCGTCGCCCGTCCGTACGTGACGATTCAGAAGGTCAAGTGTACTTAATCTCGACGGGACCTTGCGAAAGCCTCACGCGAGCATCACCGGTTCATCGGGTGTAAGGGCCCAGAACTCGCCGAATATCTCGTTCGAGAGGAGCCATGCCGCTTGCGTGGGGCGCAGGGGGAAGGCCTCGTCCTCGCCCTCGCAGAGAAGGCCACGCTCGACGAGCCGCGCGCAGGAGTCCTCGTAGCGCTTCCCGAGCATGCGCTTCGCACGCACGTCGAGGTCCGCAGGAATGCCCCGCGTACAGCGCGCCGCGAGCATGAGATCCTCCGCGATGGCCGCCCCCTCGCCCATGCCCTCCACGCGGAAATCCAGGGACGCGAGCGTCGGATCGGCCACCATCCGCTCGGCGCTCGATATGCACGTGAGGCGAAGGCGCTGCAGGTGCCTCGGCGCCTCGGGAAGGGCGGGGATCACCTCGCGAAGCGCATCGTAGGCGCCCTTGGGAAGCATCGAGGCGCCACTCGGACCCAAGGCGAGGTAGGCGGAGCCGTCCCAATAGCGAAGGTTGTGGTGGCTCTCCTCCCCCGCCCTCGCGAAGCTCGCGACCTCGTAGCGGGCGAAACCGACCTTCGAGAGCGACGTCTGCGCGATTTCGAGGCTCTCGGCCACCTCGTCCTCGTCCGGGAGCCGTTGGGCCTTCGCCTTCACGCGCGCTCCGAGGGGCGTCGAGGGGTGCACCTCGAGGGGATAGAGGCTCACGTGCGTCGTGCCGAGGCTCGCGACTTCGAGGGCATCTCGCGAAAGGTCCTCCACGCCCTCTCCGGGAAGTCCCGCCATGAGATCCGCCGAGACGCGAAATCCGAGATCGGCAGCCTGGGCGATGGCCCTTCGCGCTTCATCGGCCGTGTGGATTCGCCCGATGCGCGAAAGGATGGAATCGTCGAGGGATTGAACGCCGATGCTCACGCGATCCGCCCCCGCCGCGCGCGCCTTGTCGAGGAGCTCCCGCGTGGCGCTCTCCGGGTTCGCCTCGAAGGTGACCTCCTCGAGGCATGGGGTGGCCTTGCGCACCTCGGCGATCACGCGGGGAAGCGCATCGCCGAGGATGGTGGGCGTGCCGCCCCCAAGGTAGGCGGTGCGGCAGGCGCCGAGGAATCCGCGGTCTCGAAGCGCTTGGAGGAGCTCCACGAGCGCATCCGCGTAGCGGCGGGGCGAGACGCCCGCCTCGCAAAGCGCCGAACTCTCGAAATCGCAGTAGGAACACCGCGCACGACAGAAGGGGATGTGCAGGTAGAGCGCCTCGGGCAGTCCGGAAAGCGTCGCGTTCATGGAGTGGTTTGCCTCCGGGCGAGCTCCTCCCCGAAGCCCTCGATGAGCGCGAGGAACTCGTCGAGCGTGGCGCAGCGCATGACGCCTCGCCTTGCGTCGGCGGCGCCGGGAAGGCCCCTCAGGTAGTGGCAAGAGATCTGCCGCGCCTTCAGCATGTGCTCGCCCGTCGCCTCGAGGAGCCGCAGGTGGAGCTCCAGCGCCGAGAGGCGCTGCCAAGGCGAGTGAACCGGCACCTCTTCGCCTTGGAGCAGCCGGCGCGCGTCTGAGAATATCCACGGGTTCCCATAGCTTCCCCGTGCGATGAGCACCCCCTTGGCGCCACTCTCGCGAAGGAGGTCCGCTGAGCGCCGCGGCGAAAGCGCGTCGCCGGAGGCGAGAACGGGAATGGCGAGGGCAGTCGCGACCTCGGCTATCGCCGAGATGGAACTCGTCCCCGCATAGCCCTGGCTTCCGAAGCGCCCGTGCACGGCCACGGCCGAGGCTCCGGCGTCCTCGAGCGCCTTCGCGAAGTCGAGGAAGACCGGGCGCTCGGGGGTCCTTCCGAGGCGGATCTTCGCGGTGAGCGGAGCGCGGACCCCCGCCTTGTCGAGCCCGGCACGGCAGGCCCTCATGATCTTTTCCGCGTGAGGAGCGTCGTCCATGAGGGCGACGCCCTCCCCCTTGCGCACGACCTTCGCCACGGGGCAGGCCATGTTCACGTCGAGGAACGCGAGGCGCCTCCCGAGGCGCGCGGCCACCTTCGCCGCCGCCTCCTCGAAGAGCGCGGGATCGCTCCCGAAGAGCTGGACGGCGAGCTCGGGTTCGTTCGCATCGGGGATGACGAGCTCCCAGGTCTTCTCCGAGGCGAAGTGCAGTCCCGCCGCGGACACCATCTCGCTGTAGGCCGTGGTCGCGCCCCCGGCGCGCGCCATGAGGCGCCACGCGCGATCCGACACGCCCGCCATGGGCGCCATGACGAAGGGGTTTGAAGCGAGCCTCTCGGCGAGGCTCTCCGAGGAACTCCAGGGGGTGAGCGGCCAGGCGAGCCCCGCGCCAAGGGCGCCCTCCTCCAGAAGCGCCGCCGCCTCCCTCACTCGCCCACCTTGAGGATCGCCATGAAAGCCTCCTGCGGCACGTCCACCTTCCCGATGGACTTCATGCGCTTCTTGCCCTCGCGCTGCTTCTCGAGGAGCTTGCGCTTGCGCGAGATGTCGCCGCCATAGCACTTCGCGAGCACGTCCTTGCGCCGCGCCTTCACGTTCGTGCGCGCTACCACGTGGCTTCCCACCACCGCCTGGATGGGCACCTCGAAGAGCTGGCGCGGGATGATCTCCTTGAGCTTGACGGCGAGATCGTGCCCCATCGACTGCGCGCGCTCCCTGGGGATGATGAAGCTCAGCGCGTCCACGGGATCGCCCGCGAGGAGGATGTCGAGCTTCACGAGATCCGCCTCCTCGTAGCCCGTGATGTCGTAGTCCAGGGAGGCGTAGCCCTTCGTGCGGCTCTTGAGCTGGTCGAAGTAATCGAGGATGAGCTCGGAGAGCGGCACCTTCCAGTGCATCTCCACGGAGCGCTCCGAGAGGTAGACCATGTTTTCGAAGACGCCGCGATGCTCGGTGGTGAGCTCCATCACCGCACCCACGTAGTCCGGCGGCACGATGACGGTGGCCTTCAGGATCGGCTCCTCGATGAAGGCGATCGACGAGGGATCGGGAAGGTCCTTCGGGCTCTTCACGTCGAGGACGGTGCCCTTCGTGGTGTGCACGTGGTAGTCCACCGAGGGCGCCGTCGCCACGAGATCGAGATCGAACTCGCGCTCCAGCCGCTCCTTCACCACCTCCATGTGGAGAAGGCCGAGGAAACCCACCCGAAAACCGAATCCGAGGGCAACCGAGGTCTCCGGTTCCCAGGAAATCGAGGGATCGTTCAGCGTGAGGCGCTCGAGGGCATCGCGAAGGGCCTCGAAATCGTTCGTATCGGTGGGAAAGAGGCCGCAGAAGACCATCGGCTTCGCCTCGCGATACCCCCCGAGGGGCTCCGCGGCACCGTGTTCGGCGCTCGTGATGGTGTCGCCGGCGTGCACGAGCGCGGCGTCCTTGAGGCCGGTGACCACGTAACCCACCTCGCCCGCGCCGAGCGTGCGAAGCGGCACCTCGCGAGGCTGGCGAAAGCCCACCTCCTCCGCATCGAAGGGGGCATCGGAGGCCATGAGCCGAAGCTCGTCGCGCGCCCGGATGCACCCGTCCATGACGCGCACGATCGCCACCACCCCGCGATAGGCATCGAACCACGAATCCACGACGAGCGCGGCGAGCGGGGCATCATCGCTTCCCCCGGGAGGCGGGACCTCGGCCACGATAGCCTCGAGGAGGTCGTGGATGCCCTCTCCGGTCTTGCCGCTCACGAGCACCGCGTCATCGGAGGGGATCGCGAGCACGTCCTCCACCTCCTCCTTGATGCGCTCGGGTTCGGCGCTCGGGAGGTCGATCTTGTTGATGGCCACGACGATCTCGAGATCCGCGTTCATCGCGAGGAGGGCGTTCGAGACGGTTTGCGCCTCCACCCCCTGCGTGGCGTCCACCACGAGGACCGCGCCCTCGCATGCGGCGAGCGAGCGGGAGACCTCGTAGGAAAAGTCCACATGGCCCGGGGTGTCGATGAGGTTCAACGCGTAGGTGAGGCCATCGTCTGCCTCGTAGAAGAGCCTGACCGCGTTCGATTTGATGGTGATCCCGCGTTCGCGCTCGATATCCATCGTGTCGAGCACCTGGGAGGTCATCTCGCGATCCTCGATGGTGTGCGTGGCCTCGAGGATGCGGTCCGAGATGGTGGACTTGCCGTGGTCGATGTGCGCCACGATGGAGAAGTTGCGCACTCGCTCACGCGGTATTTGGGTGGAATATGCGTCGTGGGCGCTCATGGTGATGATGATAGCCGCAACGTGAAGGCGTGGTACAATGCGCATTCTGTTGGCATACCCCATCATCGCTCGAGCCCCGAGGGGGCTTTCGGAAAGGTTCATTCGTGGCAAACATCAAGTCCCAGAAGAAGCGCATCAAGACCGCCGAGAAGGCGCGCATGCGCAACCGCGCCGTTCGCTCGTCGCTCAAGACCGCCATCAAGAAGGTCCACGTGGCCGTGGAGGAGGGCGACGCCAAGACGGCGCAGGCACTCGCAAACGACGCGTGCCGCCTCCTCGACAAGGCCGCCTCCAAGGGCATCATCCACAAGAACCAGGCGGCTCAGCGCAAGAGCGGCGTCCAGAAGCTCGTCAACACGATCTCCTAAACGCCCCTCCGCATTCGCCTTGCCTCACTTCGGGACCTCGGTTTTCCGGGGTCCCTTTTGTGCGTCGTGGCGCTTCCCGCACGCGTGGGTGGGCTCAGTCGCAGATCTCGCAGATCCAGCGTACGAGCTCGCTCTCCTCGTTCGCGGAGCCCTTCAAGGCATCTTCCACGTCGAGCGCCCGATCGATGAGGCGCACGAGCTCCGCGCGTGAGAACCTCCGCGCCCCGCGCCACTGGGCGCGATGGCGCCAGGCGTTGTGCGGGCCGCGATCGGCAGGGCGCTGCCCGAAACGCTCGGCGAGAAGCTCGGTTCCCCGCTTTTCGCCATAGCCCTCGCTTTCAAGCTCCTTCGCGATGAGCGCCTCGCGCAGGTAGCGCGTGATCCACACGTGATAGCCGATCCTGCTCTCCGCGCCGCTCTCGAAGACGAGCTCGAGCGCCTTCTTGCCATCCTTGGAGATCACCGCATCCGCAACCACCCATGGTGCGGCGGATTCCGCGCGCTCCACGGTGGCGCGGATGGTGTCCACGTCCACCCGGGAGAGGTTCTCGTTTTGCTCTCGGAGG
>CANPVI010000092.1 GCA_947581665.1 uncultured Atopobiaceae bacterium
CCGCAGTTCAGCGGTTTTCTCGGAGACCTCTCGAGAGGTTTCTAAAACCTGCCTACGACGTCGTCCCGACCTTTTTGCGTGGCCAAAGGATAGGACTAATTATTTCAATCATTCTATATACCTGCACGTATATTAGCCGTCACAATTTCTCCATATTGAATTAGTCCTATCAGGGGTATAGAATGCGCAGCCGAGGAACGCACCACTCCACATCCGAAACGAAAGACACCCACGCGTTCCCAGACAAAGGAAGGAGACCGAGATGGACACGAAGACGTTCAATGGGTCCGCAACCGCGGTTCTCCCCATTCGCGGTTGGAAGCTCGACTGGCACGGCGAGGACGCCCACCACACGACCGATCTCTACCTCGTGGATGGCGCCTGGCAGCCCCTCGGAAACGAGGAGCAGGCACAGACCTTCGTCCTGCCCGGCGGCTTCGACGCACGCCTTGATGGCCTTGGATCGAAGAGCATCGCCGACGGCTTCGGCCGCGACGCGCTCCTCACAAGCGAGCTCGTGCGCGGCGAGCTCACGCCCGTCGTGATCGACTCCGACGGTCGACGCTTCGAGCTCCTCGCCGCCTAAGCGCCATCGAGAAGGCTGCCCTCGGCAGCCCCCATCGCCCCCTCCTAAGGACCCGCCACGGCGGGTCCTTTTTCGTGGCGCTTACGCCCCGGCGCGCTTCCATACGCGCTGGCCGAAGAGGAGCGCGAGGGCGGTGATGGCGCTCGAGAGCACGCAGAACGCGAGCGCGATCGCGGGGATGAAGGCCTTCGAGATGGCGTCGATGAGAAGGCCGCCGAAGAAGGCCGAGCCCGCCTTGCCGATGTCCGCGAAGAAGAAGAGCTCGCCGTTCACGGCGCCCCAGTGCTCCTTGGGGGTCTTCTTCGCGATGAGCGCCTTGATGAGGGGCGACGTGGTGCCCACGGTGATGCCGTAGCCGATGGCGGCGAGGATGAGCGTCGCGAAGCTCGGCCAGATGGCGAAGAAGATGAACCCGACGATCTCCACCGACTGCAGCGGCAGGAGGAGCCAAGTCTTGTCGCTGTCGAAGACCTTGCCGCCGAGGAGCCGACAGGCGAGCGTGGCGAGCCCCGTGGCCACGAAGAACGCCGCGCCCACCTTGATGCCCGCGTACTTGGCGAAGATGAGGATGAAGGTCACGCAGAAGCCCTTCGGGATGCGCCGCGCGAGCGAGATCACCATGAAGGGAAGCGCCTCGGGCATGAGGAGCGGCGCGATGAAGCGCTCGTAGGCGCTCGCACGCGGCGCCGCGGCCTGCGGTGCGCTTGCCTCGGGCTTGGGATTGGACGGCGTGGTGGCGAGCGTGTGGCGCCTTCTCTGGAGCAGGAGGATCGCGGCGATCGAGGCCACCATGAGCAGCGCATAGAACGCGTAAAACGCTTGGTAGCCGATGCCGTCGATGAGGCCGGTGGAGATGAGCGCGCCGAACATCGTGCCGAGCGAGGTGCCCGCGCCCTTGATGCCGAGGCGCTTTCCGAACTGCTTCTTCGAGGACGACCCGAGCACCGCCACCGTCATCACGTTGGTGGCGATGGCGAAGGCGCCGCCCTGGAGCACGCGCGCGAACATCGCCATCGCGAAGCCGTCCCAGATGGCGGGCAGCGCGGTGCCGAGGAACATCACCGCGAGGCTCAGCAAGAGCACGCGGTAGTGCGAGAACGCGTCGGTGATCTCGCCGCCCACGAGGCGCATGACCATGCTCGAGAGCGTGAAGACGGCCACGAACGTACCGCCGATCGCGGCCGAGTACCCGACGGTGTCGTAGTAGTAGGGGATGCCCGTGTTCAGGCCCTGCATGTAGAGGTTCGTGAAGAACGTGACGAGCACGAGCACGGCGAGCGTCACGTTCTCCGCGCTCATGGAGCGCGAAGGCCGCGCGGCCCTTCTCTCATCCCTCGGCCTCCCCATGTGTGGCCCCTAGTGCGGCATGAGGGCTTTGAGCAGCCAGAACTTGTTGCCGAACGGGGGATTGCGGATCGGCACCTCGAGCCAGGTGCCCTTCGTGAGGATGCTCTTGTAGTGCGTGAAGGTGTCGAAGCCGTGTTTGCCGTGGTACTCGCCGAGCCCGGAGTTGCCGAGGCCGCCGAAGCCGAGCGCGTTGTTGGCGATGTGCGTCACGCAGTCGTTCACGCAGCCGCCGCCGTAGGGAAGTTCGCGGATGACACGTCGCTGCACCTCGCGATCCTCGGCGAAGACGTAGCAGGCGAGCGGGTGCGGCTGGGCCTTCTCCATGGCGAGGACCTCGTCGAGGTCCGTCCAGTTGATGACGGGGAGCACCGGGCCGAAGATCTCCTGACCCATGAGCGGATCGTCGAGGGTGACGCCCGTCACGCACGTGGGCTCGATCTTGAGGCTCGTCTCGTCGCCGTGCCCGCCGAAGGCGATCTTCGTGCCCTCGGGGCGGTTTTGGATGAGGCCCATCACGCGCTTCCAGTGGTGGTCGGAGATCATGTGCGGCCACCAGGGGCACGTGAGCGCGTCGCCGTAGTAGCGCGTGAAGGTCTCCTCGAGGAGCTTCACGAGCTCATCGACCACGTCGACGTGCACGAGCAGGTGGTCGGGGGTCACGCAGGTCTGCCCGCAGTTGAGACCCTTGCCCCACGCGATGCGCTCGGCGGCGACCTTGAGGTTCGCGGAGCGATCCACGAAGCAGGGGCTCTTTCCGCCGAGCTCGAGCACTACCGGCGTGAGGTGCTCGGCCGCGGCGCCCATGATCTCCTTGCCCACCGGCGCGCTACCGGTGAAGAAGACGAAGTCGAAGTGGGGCTTCAACAGCCAGTCGTTCATGTTCGCCGAGCCCGGGAATCCGCAGACGAACCGCGGATCGAAGATCTGCCCCAAGAGCTCGCAGAGGAGCGCCCCGGTGTGCGCGGAGGTGCGCGAGGGCTTGAGGGCCACGCAGTTGCCTGCGGCGATGGCGTCCACGAGCGGCACGAGCGCGAGCTGGAGGGGGTAGTTCCACGGCGAGAGCACGAGCGCCACGCCATAGGGTTGGGGGTAGATCTTCGAGGACGACGGGAAGTGGTAGAGGGGTGTGGGCACGCGCTTCGGCTTCGACCACGCCGCGAGGTGCGCCACGCAGGTGTTGATCTCGTCGTAGACGAGCGCGAGCTCGGATTCGTAGCCCTCGAAGTGCGATTTGCCGAGGTCCGCCGAAAGCGCGTCGAGGACCTTCGTCTCGTTGGCCTTGAGCTGGGACTTCAATCGCCGGAGAGCGGCGATGCGGAAGGCGGGGTCGAGGGTGGCTCCGTGCTCGAACCATGTGCGCATGGCCGTGGCCTGATCCATGACGTCCTGGAGGCTCTCAAAGGTAGGTTGAGCGGCGTGAGTGGGAACGGCCGGCGTAGAGGCTACGCTCGCGGCGGTGGTGGCGGCCATGGGGGGTCTCGCTTCCTCGTACAGGGGGTGGTGCTGATTACAATCCACTTGTACCCCGATCGCTCAGGCGTTTCGGGTTTATTTACGTGCGCGTTTGCGTGCATGCGGGGCGAGGCGTGGGAGGAGGTGCGCGCATGGCGGCGAGGCGGTCACGATCGGTCCGATCCGCGCGGTCCACCCGTCCCCCGAGGCAGGGCGCTCCGCACTCCCCGATGCCTCCGCGTGCGCCTGAGCGCACCGGCGCCCTCGCGGCTGCGCCCGCCCCAGAGCCGCGCGCCTCGCACATGCCCTATGTGCCCGCGCTCGATGGGCTTCGCGCCTTCGCGGTGCTCTGCGTGGTGCTCTACCACCTGAAGACCGTCTGGGCGCCGTGCGGGCTCCTCGGCGTGACCGTCTTCTTCGTGCTCTCCGGCTACCTCATCACCTCGCTCATCGTGGATGAGTGGCGTCGCACGCACCACCTCGACCTCAAGCTCTTCTGGATCAAGCGCCTGCGCCGCATCATGCCGGCCATCGCGTTTTTGCTGCTCGCACTCGTGCCGCTCTGCGCGATCTTCTCGCCGGTGATGCTCACGAAGCTCAGGAACGACTTCATCCCGAGCCTCCTCTTCTACAACAACTGGTGGCAGATCTTCCAAAACGTGAGCTACTTCGAGAACCTCGGCTCGCCGAGCCCGGTGACGCACCTGTGGTCGCTCGCGATCGAGGAGCAGTTCTACATCGTGCAACCGCTCGTGCTCATCCTGCTCTTCAAGCTCAGGTCCTCCAGGCGCACCGTCGCGAACGTGCTCGGCGTCCTCGCCATTGCATCCGTGGTGGAGATGGCGATCCTCTACCAGCCGGACGGCGATCCCTCGCGTGTGTACTACGGCACCGATACGCGTGCGTTTTCGCTGCTCATCGGCGCGTGGTTCGCGGTGATGTTCCCGGCGGGCAAGGCGCGCTCGCGGCGTTTCGCGCGCAATCTCGGCCTTCCCTTCGAGGTGGGTGCGCTCGTCTCGCTCGTGGTCATCGTCTGGATGGTCTTCACGGTGAGCGCCTACGAGCCCTTCCTCTACCGCGGCGGGTTCTTCCTCGTCTCGGTGCTCTCCGGCATCGCCATCGTGGGGCTCTGCGCGCCGCACGGGCTCCTCGCGCGGGTGTTCTCCCTCGCGCCGCTCGTATGGCTCGGCAAGCGCTCCTATGGCCTCTACCTCTGGCACTACCCGCTGCTTTTGCTCATGAACCCGCCGACGGACTTCGAGGAGCCCTCGCCCTTCTCGCTCATCGTCCAGGTGGTGGTGATCCTCGCGGCCACGGAGTTCTCGTACCACTTCATCGAGACGCCGATCCGCCACGGGGTGCTCGGCCGCACGTGGCACGCGCTTCGCGATCGCCTGACGACGCCGGGCGCGGTGGTGCGCACGCATCCCGGCTATGCCGCCTCCCTCGCGGCGCTCCTCGTGGCCGTCGTGGTGTGCTGGATCGCGGTGCCGCCGACGCTCGCCGTGGAGAAGGAGGGTGGCGCGGAGACGCTCGACCCCGCCGAGGTGGTGGCCCGGCAAAACGCGGAGCCGGGCGCCGACGCCGAGGGCGAGGAGACGTCCACGCCGAAGGTCTACGCCACGGCCGAGGAGCGCCTCGCCGACCTGCCGGCGGACCCCGCCCAGTGGAACGTGCTCCTCGTGGGCGATTCGGTGGCGGAGACGGCGTATCCGCAATTCACCGAGTACTTCGTGAATGGCGCCATCGACGCCGTGGTGGGCCGCACGCTCGAGGAGGGCACCTGGACGCTCCAGGACTGGATGAACAACGGCTGGAATGGCGATTGCGTGGTGCTCGTACTCGGTACGAACACCTACGTGTCCTCGGGCGAGTTCGAGCGCGAGTATACGGAGGCGCTCGATTCCATCCCCGCGAACGTCCCGGTCTTCGTGCTCACGAACCGCGACCCGCTCATCGAGGGCTCGCCCAACAACGAGATCATCACGCGGCTCTCCGGCGAGCGCGACAACGTCTACCTCATCGATTGGTACAACCTCACCGCCGCCCACAGCGACTGGTTCGAAAAGGACGGCGCTCACGTGACGGTGGGCTACGGCGCCGAGCAGTTCCTGAACACGATCATCGAGGCCATGCGCGACGCCCAGGCGAGCGCGTCGGCGAATCAGGCGCCCCAAGCCCAAGCCGAGGCGCAGGAGCAGCCCTCGGCTTCGTAAGCCGGCGCCAAAACGCCCGCCTCCTTGTGTGTAAACCCCGCGCCGCGGGGTACCAGCATTTTGAGGAAAGAAGTCAGAGCGGGGACGCTTCTGCAAAAAGGAGGAGCCATGTGCACTGCCGTTCGTTTCGTTGACAAGGCCGGGAACTTCTACTTCGGCCGCAACCTCGACTGGGGCTGCGGGTTTGGCGAGCAGGTTTGCATCGTGCCGCGCAATCACCCCTGGAAGAGCGCCTTCTCGGGCGACATGACCACCAAGAGCGCCATCGTGGGCTCCGCCGTCGTGATGCCCACCGATGAGATCCCGCCCCTCTTCTTCGATTGCGCGAACGAAGACGGTCTCGCCGTAGGCGGCCTTTCCTTCGCCGGCTACGCGAAGTACTCCGACGGCCCCCTCGATGGCAAGACGAACGTGGCCACCTACGAGCTCCCGCTCTGGATCCTCACCCAGTTCACCACGGTGGACGAGGTGGAGGAAGTCACGAAGAACATGAACCTCGTCGCGGTGAAGATCGGCGGCATGGACCCCACCCCGATGCACTGGATCGTCACGGACAAGGAGCGCACCATCGTCATCGAGCAGACCGAGGCCAACGGCTTCAAGGTCTACCACAACGACTTCGACGTGCTCACCAACCAGCCC
>CANPVI010000093.1 GCA_947581665.1 uncultured Atopobiaceae bacterium
GCCGAGGCCGAAGAGGCCAAGCCGGAGGCCGCCAAGGATGACCTTGGCGAGACCCCCGAGGCCTAGCTCACCCTCACACCAAATGCAGGTTGGGGCCCTCGGACGCATCGTCCGAGGGTTCCTTCCGCTGTGTCGGGCGTTCCCGCATCTGGGCGAGCGTGTCGCGCATGGCCTGCAGGCGCTTGGCCGCCTCCTCGGGCGATTCCTGCACGTAGACGCAGGTGGCCTCCGCCGCCACCACGCGCGCGGCCTTCGTGACGAGGCATTGCGCGCGGAGGTCCTCGAGGACGCCCCGCCTCTTCGCCTGCTCGAGGGAGGCGGCGCCGCGCACGGGATCCTGCCCCATGAGATAGGGGATCTCGCTCTCGTCCACGGAGAGCTTGCGCTCGGAGGCGAAGGCCGAGAGCGCCGCGTCGCGCTCGGCGGAGGCAACCGCCTGCTCGTCGAGGGTGCGATCGAACTCCGTGCGGGTGGTGCCCACGCGCTTGAGGAGGTCGTCGAGGGAGAGCCCGAGCGCGCCCGCGTCGAGCTCGTTCGTGCGCAAGAGCATCGCGCGGTAGCGTGCCACCTCGGCATCGGGCACCTTCTGCCCGAGGCGCTTCGCGAGCTCCGTCATCGCGGCGGTGGAGCGCGCCTCGTCCGCGCGGCTCAGCACCGCGCGATCTCGCTCGCGGGCGAGCGAGGCCTTGAGCTCGTCGAGCGAAGGCGCCCCGGTGTGCTCGCGCACCCACTCGTCCGTGAGCTCGTCGACCGAGATGCCCGCGCCGTCGGCGAGGGACTGCAGCGTGAGATCGATCTCCGCGTCGCTCACGCGCTCCACGGCCACCTCGACCTTTACGGGCTCGTAGCTCGTAAGCGTGTAGAGGTAGCGGTCGCCGAGGCGGATTGGCTCGGGCTTTGCGATTTCGATGCCCATGGCATGTCCCTTCGTCGAGGGGTTTCGAGGATTGGCGATGAGGTGCATCGCGGCGTGAAACCCCATGCTAGTATGCAAGGTTGGCAAGCCGGAAAGGTCGAGGTATGGACGACAAGCTTCAAAAACTTCTCGATGCCTACGCGGAGCTCACCGCCAAGCTCTCCGATCCTGCGGTCTACAACGACCAGAAGGAGTATGCCCGCTTGGCGAAGGAGCATTCCAAGCAGGGGCCGCTCGTGGCGAAGGCCGAGGAGTACCTCGGCGCGCAGGCCGACATCAAGGCCGCGAAGGAGCTCCTCAAGGAGGAGACCGATCCCGAGGCGAAGGCCATGCTCCAGTCCGACATCGAGGCGAACGAGGCCATCCTCCCCGCGCTCGAGGACGAGATCAAGGTCATGCTCATCCCCGGCGATCCGAACGACGAGAAGGACACGATCGTCGAGATCCGCGCCGGCGTGGGCGGCGACGAGGCGGCCATCTTCGCGGGCGACCTCTTCAAGATGTACGAGCGCTTCGCCCAGCTCCACGGCTGGAAGGTGGAGGTGCTCTCGAGCTCTCCCTCCGAGGCCGGCGGTTTCAAGACCATCGAGTTCAAGGTCACCGGCGACCAGGTCTACTCGATCATGAAGTACGAGAGCGGCGTCCATCGCGTGCAACGCGTGCCGAAGACCGAGAGCCAGGGCCGCATCCAGACCTCCACGGCCACCGTGGCGGTGCTCCCCGAGGCGGACGAGATCGACATCCAGATCGACCCCTCGGAGCTGCGCATCGACACGTACTGCGCGAGCGGCCCGGGCGGCCAGTGCGTGAACACGACGTATTCCGCCGTGCGCATCACGCACCTCCCCACGAACACCGTCGTGCAGTCGCAGGACCAGCGCTCGCAGATCCAGAACCGCGAGGTGTGCATGCAGATGCTCCGCGCCAGGCTCTACGAGCGCGAGCTCGAGCGCCAACAGGCGGAGATGGGCGCCGAGCGCCAGAGCCAGATCGGCCACGGCAACCGTTCCGAGAAGATCCGCACGTACAACCAGCCGCAGGACCGCGTGACGGACCACCGCGTGGGCTTCAACGGCACCTACAACGGCGTGCTCCTCGGCGACACGCTCCCGAGCGTCATCGAGGCGCTTGCGGCGGCCGATCGCGCCGAGCGGCTCGCGGCCGCGGTGTAATCGCGCCGAAGCGAGCTGTGGCGGTGGGAGAGACCCTCGGCGAATCGCTCTTCAAGACGCGGCGGATGCTCGAGGCGGCGGGTGACGAGCATGCCGAGGTGAGCGCCGAATGGCTCCTCGAGTGGGTGGCCGGCAAGACCCGCGCGGAGCTCCATCGGGATGCCGAAGAGCCCCTTGACCTCGCAAAGCGCATGCAGCTGATGGCCGCGACGGCCAGGCGTTGCGCGGGCGAGCCCCTCCAGTACATCACGGGAAGCGCGCCTTTCCGACGCTTCGAGATCGCCTGCGAGCCGGGCGTGCTCATCCCCCGTCCTGAGACGGAGCTCCTCGTGGAGCTCGCGCTCGCGGCACTCGATGGGCGCGTGGGGGCGGGAGGATCGGCGCGCGTGCTCGACCTCTGCACCGGGACCGGCTGCATCGCCTGCGCGATCGCCGCGGAGCGCGAGGGCGCCGAGGTGTGGGCGAGTGACGTGGCGCCCGAGGCGGTGGCGCTCGCGGGGAGGAACGCCGAGGCGCTCGGCGTGACAGGGCGCGTGCACATGCTCGAGGGCGACCTCGCCGAGGTGGTGCCGCGCTCGCTCCACGGCACCTTCGACCTCGTGGTTTCCAATCCACCCTACGTGCCGAGCCGCGTCGTGGACGAGCTTCCCGCGGAGGTGCGGGGCCACGAGCCGCGTCTCGCGCTCGACGGAGGCGCCGACGGCCTCAGCGTCGTGCGAAGGATCGTGCGGGAGTCGCCGAAGCTCCTCGCACCGGGCGGCACCCTTGCGCTCGAGCTCTTCGAGGATCATGTAGACGAGGCGTGTGAGCTCGTGGAATCGGCGCGAGATGCCGAGGGCGGCCCCGCCTTCGCGAAGGTGCGCATGGAGCGCGATCTCGCGGGGCGTCCGCGCTTCCTCCTCGCCGAACGCGCCTCCGCGAGGGCCGTGAGTGATCCGCTGGAGCTCGTCTGCGAGGTCGCGTCCGGGCTCGCTCGGGGCGAGGTCGCCATCATCCCCACCGATTCTGTCTACGGCATCGGCTGCGCGATGGGCGCCGAAGGCGCGCTCGCGCGCATCTTCGAGCTCAAGGGCCGTGAGCGCAGCCAGGCGCTCCCGCTCGTCCTCGGCGACGTGGAGGACCTCGCGCGCTACGCGAAGGACCTCGCGCCCTCCGCGCGGCGCCTCGCCGAGCGTTTCTGGCCAGGCGCCCTCACGCTCGTCGTACGCGCCTCGAGCGCGGTACCCGAGGCGTTTTGCGCGGCGGACGGCACGGTGGGCCTTCGCGTGCCGGACCACGCCTTCGTGCGGGCGCTCTGCGCCGCGCTCGGCCGCCCGCTCGCCCTCACGAGCGCCAACCTCCACGGCGAGCCTCCCGCCCGGAGCATCGAGGAGCTGGACCCCCAGCTCAAGGCGACGGTGGACTGGGTCGTGGACGGCGGGCCGGCACCGCTCGGCGTGGCGTCGACGGTGGTGGACGCCACAGGCCCTCACCTGCGGATACTTCGAGCCGGTGCGATTCGCGAAGAGGATCTGCTCCGGGCGATTCCCTAGAGGCTCCGCTCGGCGAGTCGTTTCTCGACGGAAACAGAACATATCTATAATCTTCGAACGGTTCGCAGCGGCCCCCCGCGCACCGGGCGTCGACCATGGTCGTGCCCCGTCCACGTGTCGCGTGCCCCCGTCCGGCATACGCGAGGGGCGCTGCGGGCTCATTCTCGTTGGGGTGTGGGTTCACACTAGTGAGGACGGAGCGCGGCGGCCAGTCCGCGGGCGCACGGCCGATTGGAGAACCCCATGACGTCACCCTCAAGCATGGACGATCGCGGCTACATCCTCTCGCTCGACGCGGGAACCTCCAGCGTCCGGGCGATCCTCTACGATGCCTTCGGCGTGGCGGTGGCCATGGCCCAGCGCCCGCTTCGCCTCGGCTTTCCCGAGGACGGCTGGGTGTCGCAGGATCCCATGGAGATCCTCTCGCGCTCCATCGCGTGCATGGTGGAGGTGCAGGTGTCGAGCGGCATCCACTCCGACGAGATACGCGCGGTGGGCATCGCGAACCAGCGCGAGACGGTCGTCGTGTGGGACAAGGCCTCCGGCCAGCCCATCGCCGACGCCATCGTCTGGCAGTGTCGCCGCACGGCGCCCGAGGTAAAGGAGCTCATCAACGCCGGGCACGCTCCGCTCGTGCAGGAGAAGACGGGCCTCATCATCGATCCCTACTTCTCGGCCACGAAGATCGCGTGGATCCTCGACCACGTGGAGGGGGCGAGGGCGCGTGCTGAGCGAGGCGACCTCCTCGCGGGCACGGTGGATACGTGGCTCATCTACAACTTCACACACGGGGCCGTCCACGCCACGGACTACACGAACGCCTCGCGCACGATGCTCTTCGACATCCACACGCTCTCGTGGTCGGACGAGCTCTGCGAGCTCTTCCGCGTGCCGCGCCGCCTCCTCGGCGAGGCGCTCCCCTCGGATGGAGATTTCGGCCGTGTGAGCTCGGATATCTTCTCCCACCACCCGCCCATTGCCGGCGTGGTGGGAGATCAGCAGTCCTCGTTCTTCGGCCACCTCTGCTTCGATCCCGGCATGGCGAAGAACACCTACGGCACCGGCTGCTTCCTGCTCATGAACGTGGGAGCGAAGCCGGTCCTCTCCACGCACGGGCTCCTCTGCACGGTGGGCATCGCCGCCGGCGGGCAGGTGTCCTATGCGCTCGAGGGGTCGGTCTTCCAGGCGGGGAGCGTGGTACAGTGGCTGCGCGATGAGCTCGGCCTCATCAAGAGCGCCGAGGAGAGCGCCGAGGTGGCGCGCTCCGTGCCCACCACCGGCGGCTGCTACCTCGTGCCTGCGTTCACCGGGCTCGGCGCACCATGGTGGTCGAGCGACGCGCGCGGTACGCTCACGGGCCTCACGCGCGCCACGAGTGGCGCCGAGATCGTGCGCGCCGGGCTCGAATCGATCGCCTACCAGTCCGCCGACGTGCTTCGCGCGATGGAGGCCGATTGCGGCATGCCGGTGCGCGAGCTGCGCGTGGACGGCGGCGCCGCCATGAACGACTTCCTCATGGACTTCCAGGCGAACATCCTCGCGCGTCCGGTCGTGCGTCCCGGGGCGGCGGAGCGCACGGCGCTAGGCGCGGCCTACCTCGCGGGCCTTTCCGTGGGCTACTGGCAAGGCGTGGACGAGCTCGCCGCGCGCCAGGCGGGCGAGCGGCGCTACGAGCCCACGATGGGCGAGGATGAGCGCGCCGCGCTTCTCGGGGGCTGGGATGATGCCGTCCGCCGCACCCTCGCCTAAACCCGTCCGTCCACTCCCAAAGGAGCCGAAATGAAAATCGCCATCGCTTCCGATCATGCCGGCTTCGAGCAGAAGGCCCGGCTTGCGCCTTGGCTCGCCGAGGGGGGCAACGAGGTGCTCGATTTCGGGCCCGAGAACGAGGAACGCGTGGACTACCCCGACTACGCCTACAAGGTGGCGAGCGCGGTGGCCGCCGGCGAGGCGGAGCGCGGCATCCTCGTGTGTGGCACGGGCCTCGGCCTGGAGATGGGCGCGAACAAGGTGCCCGGCATCCGCGCCGCCGCCGTGCAGACCCCCGAGTTCGCCGAGCTCATGCGCGCCCACAACGACGCGAACGTGCTCTGCCTCTCGGGGCGCTTCGTGAGCCTCGAGAAGAACGAGGAGCTCTGCAGGATCTTCCTCGAGACCCCCTTCGAGGGAGGTCGCCACGCCGGCCGCACCGCCAAGCTCGATCGCGGCTGCATGCTCGAGCCGCGCGTGCAGGTGATGCACCACCCGCTCGTGGCCCACAAGCTCTCGATCCTTCGCAGCGAAGACACGCCGACGAAGCTCTTCCGCGAACTCATCCGCGAGCTCGCGCTCTTCCTCGGCTACGAGGCCACGCGGGACTTCCCGCTCGAGGACGTCGAGGTCACCACGCCGCTCGAGACCATGACGGCCAAGCGCGTGGCCGGAAAGAAGGTGGCCATCGTGCCGATCCTTCGCGCCGGGCTCGGCATGGTGGACGGCCTCCTCGTGCTTGTGCCCTCCGCCAAGGTGGGCCACATCGGCATGTATCGCGACGAGGAGACCCACGAGCCGCACGAGTACTACTGCAAGCTCCCGCCCGATGTGGACCAGCGCACCTGCCTCCTCGTGGACCCG
>CANPVI010000094.1 GCA_947581665.1 uncultured Atopobiaceae bacterium
GGCCTTCCGCGATGGAGAGTTGGCACGTCTCGCCTCCGGGCACGATTGCGCGCACCTTGCTCAGCCCGAAACGGTCGATAAGTGCTTCGAGCGCGCCGATCCACGGCTCGAGGCACGCGATGAAGATCGCACCGATCCCGGGGTGGTCTTGGAAGTGCCGGAGGGTGTGCACGATGATCGGGCGCCCGCCGAGCTCGAGGAACTGCTTGGGCATGGTGGCCCCGTTCATCCTCGAGCCGGTGCCGCCGGCGAAGATGACCGCAATGGCCCTCGGCGCGCTACTTTCCATGGAGCACCTCGCAGGACGTGGATTGCCGCTCGGCTCAGATTGTGACGGAATCGGCCGCCGCGCTCAGTCCACGCTCACGATGTCGCCGCGAAGGGCGCGGATGGTCTCGAGGACGATCAACCGGTCGTCCGAGCAGGGGTCGTCTCGGCACTCGGCGCCGCGGCGCGCGGCCTCGATCGGATCGTCCACGAGGTAGTAGTGCGCGTGGAGGCGCGTCGACTGGTGCGGGTAGGGCCAAGCGGGCTCGTCGGTGCGTCCCACGAGCGCCATCGTGCGCTCGAGCTCGTCGAAGTCGGCGATCGTGCGCCAGCCCTGCGCGCGGAAGAAGGCGCACCAGCGCGCGTGCTCGAGGTCGCCCAGCGCGGAGAGCACCGGCCAGCGCCGGCGCGTGACCTCGGATTCGGCGAGAGTCTGCGCCACGCGCGCCTCGCGCGAGGCCGCGTCCATGGCCTGGGTGGTGAAGGGCGTGCCGCTCACGCAGGCCCGCGCCTCGGCATCGCCCGCGTGGGCCGCCTCGAGCACGCCCTTCGCGTCGAGCCTCTCGAGCCACGCCTCGTGGAGGTCGTCGCCGAGGCCGGTGCCGTGGTCGAGCCCGAGGCACCAGAGGCGATAGATCGCGAAGCGCACCTCGGCGCGGTCGGAGAGCTTGCGCACCTCGAGCGAGTTGTAGGACTCGACGGCGTCGGCGAAGCTCACCTCGGCCGAGCCGCCGCGCGCGAGGGCGAAGGCGGCCTCGTGGGCTCCCTGGAGGTTGAGGGCGGCGCGCTCCCATGGCGCCGCGAGCACCGATTCGTAGGAGAACGTGCGGTAGGTGGCACCGAAGGGCACGAGGGGGAACGTCTCCTCGCCATCCGCGAGGTGCGCCACGGAGTCGAAGAGCTCCTCATCCACGAGCTCGAGCGAGACGACCGGGCGCGCGCGAAGCGCCGCCGGAAGGCGCCCGTCGAGCGCGCGATCGGCGAGCGCGCGCTGGAGGCGAAGCGCGATGGCCAGATTCTCGGTGTCCTCGTCGAGCGTGACCATCGCGTAGACGTGCGCCTCGTCGGGAAGGCTCACGGGGAGCGAGGCGGCGACGCCGTTGTCGAGCGTGAGCGCGGACATCTCGTCGCCCCTGAGCAAACATTCGAGGTCGAGCGACGCGGGATCCGCCTCGATGAGGCAGACCGTGGGCACGCGCGCTCCCGAGGGCGTGGCGTGGCGTTCCTCCACGAGGCCGGGTGCCGCCGCCCCGAGCTCGGAGAGCCGCGCGGAGGCGTTCCTGTCCACCGCGACGATGTTCAGCTCCACGCCGGGAAGACGCCCGAACCAAAACGCCGCCTTCACGGCCTCCATGCCACGCTCGCCGAGGCCGACGACCAGCACGAACAGGCGCTGCGCGGGCGCCTCTCCCCTCGAGAGGTCGATGGGGTCGAGCACCTCGGTGAGGGGGTGTTCCACGAGCGCGTCCCACACCATCTCGCGTGCTTCGAAGATGAGGCGCACCTCGAAGAGGCTGCGAATGCGCTGCTCGAGCGGCAGGACGCGCTGGGCGATGGCGTTCGGCGAGCTCAGGTGCGCGTGGCCCTCGCGAGCCCGCAGGAGTTCGGACATGATCTCCTCGGAGGGGCCGCGAAAGGGCAGCGAATCGAAGATGAGGTCGTCGTCGGGGTTGTCGTGCGTGCACCACACGTGGATGTTCGCCGCGAGCGCGCGCGTCTCGTCGGAGACGTCCGGGCGCGCGCCCACCTTCGCCACGTCCCAGTTCAGGCGGTCGAGCTCGAGGGCGAGGAGCTCTTCGGTGAAGACGTCGGTGAGGCGGATGGTGGTGCGCACGTTCAGCGCCTCGTCGTTGGAGATCACGAGGTAGTGCGTGTGGCAGCGCTTCCTCGCCAAGGGGGCGATGTGGCTCGGCAGATCCTCGAGGACCATCGGCGTCACCACGATGTCGGCCACGCCCGCGGCGGCCTCGCGCACCTGGCCCTCGAAGGATTCGCCCGAGGAGGCGCTCTCGCCGGAGACGTTGGTGAAGATGAGGAGCGGCATGCGCTCGCGCGCGGGGGTCTCGCGGGCGCTCACGTGCTCGAGGAGGTCGAGCGCGAGCGTGACGGTGTTGTCGGAGAGGCCGTAGAACACGTAGATCGGCGCGCGGCGGATGGCCTTCTTCAGGCTCTTCGCGCGCACGGCGAAGCCCGAGAGGCCGTTCAACACCACGTCGATGGCCGTCATGGCGAGCGCGACGGGGCAGGCGATGGCGAAGAAGACGAGGAGCCAGAAGTACGCGTGGCCGAGGATGCCCTCGCCGATGGCGCCGAAGACCTCGAGCGACCACGTGTCGAGCCCCACCTGCAGCACGAGCACCTGCGCGGTCTCGTAGATGGCGCCGGGGATCGATTCCGAGAGGGACTGCCAGACGATGTTTCCCGAGCCGTCCATGTCGAAGGCGGCGATGGGGAACACGAGGAAGAACGTGCCGACGATGATGATGCCGAGCTTGCCCGCCATCTTCGACGACCAGCTGAACCAGCGGTTGAACCGCTCGCTCATGATGGCGGCCACGAGGCAAAAGAGCGAGGCGATGCCGAGCGCGAGGGCGATGAGCCAGATGGCATGGGCCGAACCGTGCATGTGCTCCCGCCCTCCCTCTCGTTGTGGCGTTCGGGTGAAGTGCCTCTCGCCGACACGTCAAGCGATTCGTATGTACCCAGCTCAGGGCATGTGCGCCGCGAAGGTGCCGAGCGCGGGCGCGCGAGGTTTTCGCGTGGCGGCGAGTGGGGTCGCAATTGTCGTCGATCTCGCGTGTTAGGCTGCTCACCGACGACGAAGAGGGCTTTGAAAGGAACGCTCGGTGGCTTTCGTACATCTCCACAACCACACGGACTACTCCATGCTCGACGGCGCCACGCGCGTGAAGGACATGGTGAGGAAGGCCGTCGAGCTCGGCATGCCCGCCGTGGCCATCACCGATCACGGCTACATGTACGGGGTGCCCGAGCTCGCCGAGGAGACGGATCGCGTGAACCAAGCCGAGCCGGACTGGCAGCAGTGGTTCCACGACAAGGACAACCTCGAGCACGGCCGTCCGCAAACGGAGCTCGATCCCGCAAACCCCCGATCGCACGCCCAGTGGGAGCTCGACCAAGCGCGGATCTGTGCGGGCGCCCCGCTCGACGAGGTGAAGCCCAAGCCGCGCATCAAGCCCATCTACGGCTGCGAGGTCTACTTCACGCCGGATGATTCGCTTTCCCGCGAGGGCAGGCCCGAGCTCTACCACCTCATCCTCCTGGCCAAGAACCAGCAGGGCTACGTGAACCTCATGAAGATCGTCTCGGACGCCGCGGTCCACGGCTTCTACTACAAGCCCCGCGTCACCTTCTCCTCGCTCAAGGAGCACGCCGAGGGGCTCGTCTGCACCTCCGCGTGCGTGCAGGGCATCGTGGCCAAGCGCATCCGCGAGGACAATCCCCAAGACGCGCTCCATTGGGCCGAGGCCCTGCGCGACACCTTCGCCCCCGGGGACTTCTACATCGAGATCCAAGAACACGGCCTCACCTACCACCGCGACGCGAACCCCAAGACCGACCGCCAGATCTCCGAGCAGCTCGTGGCCATCGCCAAGAAGATCGGCTGCAAGGTGGTGTGCACGAACGACTTCCACTACCTGAACAAAGACGACGCCCTCGCCGAGGACATCCTCGCGTGCATCGGCTCCGGCAAGACCCTCGCCGACACCGAGCGCTTCCACATGCAGCGCACCCCTGCGGGCGAGGGCGAGTTCTACATGAAGAGCGAAGAGGAGATGCGCGCCCTCTTCAGCTGGATCCCCGAGGCGGCGGACACCACGCTCGAGATCGCGGAGAAGTGCAACGTGGACTTCGAGTGGGGCAACATCCTCCTGCCGAAGTTCCCGCTGGATGAGGGCGAGACGAATGAGAGCCAGCTTCGCCGCGACTGCGAGATCGGCCTCGCGAAGCGCTATGGAGGGGATTGGAAGACCGCGCGCCCGGACGTCGTGGAGCGCTTCGAGCACGAGTACGAGATCATCTGCGAGAAGGGCTTCGCGGCTTACTTCCTCATCGTGGCGGACTACGTGGGCTGGGCCAAGAGAAACGGCATCGGCGTGGGCCCGGGCCGTGGCTCGGCCGGTGGCTCGATCGTGGCCTACGCGCTCGACATCATCACGTTCGATCCCCTGGAAAACGGCCTCCTCTTCGAGCGATTCCTCTCGCCGGAGCGCACGGAGATGCCGGATATCGACATGGACTTCGACGATGACCGCCGCCTCGAGGTGATCGACTACGTGCGCCGGCGCTACGGCTCCGACCACGTGGCCCACGTCATCACGTACGGCCAGCTCAAGGCCCGAAACGCCATCCGCGACGCCGCGCGCGTGCTCGACCAGCCGATCTTCCTCGCGAACAAGCTCACGAAGATGATCAACGGGCTCGACCCGAAGCTCTCCGACGTCCTCACGCGCAACCCCGACCACCCCGAGGCCTACTCTCCGGACTTCGCGAAGATCTACCAAACCGATCCCGATGCGCGCGAGGTGATCGACGCCGCGCTCTCCATCGAGGGGTTCCTGCGCAACGAAGGCGTGCACGCCTGCGCCGTCCTCATCGCTCCCGAGGCGGTCAACGAGCACGTGCCCACGAAGCTCGACACCAAGCAGGCCGTGGAGATCACGCAGTACGAGGGCCACGCCATCGCCGACATGGGCCTCCTCAAGATGGACTTCCTCGGCCTTCGCACCCTCACGGTCATCTCCAAGACCCTCCAGAACATCAAGGCGAACCACGGCATCGACATCGACATCGACGCCATCCCCTTCGACGATCCGGCCATCTTCGAGCTGCTCTCCTCGGGCAAGACCGCCGGCGTGTTCCAGGTGGAGTCGGAGGGCATGACCGCCACCATCAAGGCGATGCGCCCCTCCGAGTTCAAGCACGTCGTCGCCATCATCGCGCTCTACCGTCCCGGCCCGCTTCGCGCCGGCATGGTGGACTCCTACATCGCGCGCATGAACGGCACGGAGCCGGTGGCCTTCTACGACGAGCGCCTCTCGAAGATCCTCGACGAGACCTACGGCACGATCGTCTACCAGGAACAGGTCATGCAGATCTCCATGGCCATGAGCGGCTTCTCCGCAGGCGAGAGCGATCGCGTGCGCAAAGCCGTGGCCAAGAAGAAGATCAAGCTCATGACGGAGGCCGTCCAGCACTGGGAGGACGGCAAGGACGAGACGATGGAGCAGCACTGGAAGAACGGCGCGGTCCGCAACGGCTACGACCGCAAGGTGGCCGAGCGCATCTGGGACGACGTCCTCGAGTTCGCGTCCTACGCCTTCAACAAGTCCCATTCCGCAGGCTACGCCATCCTCGTCATGCAGACGGCCTGGCTGAAGGCGCACTACCCCAAGGAGTTCATGGCCGCCGTGCTCACGAGCTACATCGGCAAGACGGACAAGATCGTGCACTACATGAACGCCTGCCGTCGCGAGGGCATCGCCGTGCTGCCGCCCGACGTGAACGAATCCGGCCGCGATTTCACCGCCACGCCCGAGGGCGTGCGCTTCGGCCTCGCGGGCATCAAGAATCTCGGCTCGGCGGTGGCCGAGGCCATCATCACCGAGCGTGAGGCCCATGGGCCCTACGAGAACCTCCACGACCTCGTGGATCGCGTGCCGTCGCAAAACCTCAACCGCAACGCCCTCGAGTGCCTCATCAAGGCGGGCGCGTTCGACTTCTCCGGCTATCCGCGTCGCCAGCTCATGGGCTTCGTGGACAAGAACAATCCGTCGAACGTGCTCACACTCGCGCAGAACCGCCAGAAGAGCCGCGCGGAGGGCCAGACGTCCTTCCTCGACATCTTCGACCTCGGCGGCGAGGCGGGCTTCGAGCTCGAGGTGCCGCCGCCCTCAAGGTCCTGCAGGGTGAAGAGCGCCATCGCCTGG
>CANPVI010000095.1 GCA_947581665.1 uncultured Atopobiaceae bacterium
ATCGCCGTCACGAGCGTCCCGCGAAGCGCGAAGGACAAGACCTTCAAGGACGATCGAAGGGACGCTGAAGTTTTATTTGCAAAAGTCAAGCAGTTTTTCCCTCGTATGGTAAGCACTTTTGCCCTCATTCCGGTAAGCACTTTTACCTTGCATGTGGTAAGCAGTTTTACCGCGTGTACGGTAAGCAGATTTTCCCTTAGATGGTAAGCAGATTTGCCTATTCGGCGGCGTAGAGCTCAGGGTGTTTCAATCGGTAGGACTCTCCGCGCAAGGAGAAGCAGCGGGCGTGGTGTAGGATCCTGTCGAGCATTGCCGTGACCAGGGCCTGGTCGCCCATGAGCTCTTCCCACTGTGTTATCTCCTTGTTCGTCGTAAACACCATGGACGCTCTCTCATAGGCGTCCGACACGAAGTTGAAGAACCGGTTGGCCTGCTGCTTGTTGATCGGCACATAGCCGATCTCGTCGACGATGACGAGCTGGCATTTCCTCAAGTAGCGAAGCCTGAACCCCGCCTTGCGATCGACGTCCGCCCTATCGAGTATCTCGATGAACGACCCCATCTTCTCGAAGGCCACGGTATATCCCCCGTCTATGGCGAGCAGCCCGAGTCCCAAGGCGATCATCGTCTTTCCCAGTCCCGGCGGGCCGGCGAGGACGATGTTTCCATGGCAATCGAGCCAATCGAGTTCTTTGAGCCGCTCGATCTGCGCGGCCGTGATGCCGCCTTCGAGCTCTAGTGGGTCGAACTCGTCGATGGGCCTCACGCCGGGCGGGAAGTGCGCCGATGCGTAGTTGCGCTTGCGCTTGCGGGCGAAGCGGCCCTGCGTCTCGGATATGAGCACGCGCTCCAAAAACTCCCGGCAGGTAAGGCCGTTGCGATCGGCGAGCTCTAACAGATCCGGCAGCGATCTCGCGGCGTGCTTGAGCCCGAAGGCCTCCATCGTAGTGATAAGTTGGCCGATCTGCATTGATGTCATGACGCACACCTTTCCTCGAAGGCCGCCCGGTAGCGCGCGAGGTCGCGTCTGTCGACATCGGCCGCCTCGATGCAGACCACGGGCGCGCCCATTGCGTCCGATTGGGCCTCCAGCATCTCGAATACGGCCCTAAACTGCGTGAAGCGGTAGCGGAAGTCCCGGCAGCACACCGCCATGACGCGTGCCGCGAACTCGCGGGTGGGGCGCTTATCGTCCAGGTAGCGCTCGACCGCCGCAAGCTGTTTTCCCAGGTGTCGTGCGGGGTTTTCCCTCTTGAACCCGTTGATGAAGTGCTGGAAGTCGACACACGCCCATTTGGCGCGCATGCGCTCGGCGATGTCGAGCCAGTCGCTTTGCGGCTGGCGCCTGTGCTCGTCGAGGCGTATGAACGCGCCCTTCACGTCGCATATGTCGTGCGTGCACACATAGCGGTGCTTCTCGTCGTATATGTGCAACTTGGAGCCGATGATGCGCTTGTAGGCGGTCGAGTAGCACATCTCGAAGGGGACCGAGTACTTCACCGCCTTGTGCAAGACATAGGGCTGGCCTCCCACGGACACCGGTAGCAAGAACGCCGGGGCGGCCTCATAAACACTCGGCAGCAACGGTCTAAGCGATGCTTTCTCCACCTGCTCGAACACCTTTTGGGGCACAAGGTAGGTCCCTTGGTGAATGCGGCGGTTCTTGCGCTCTGTCCACGCCGGCAGTAAGCGCAGCACATCGTCTATGCACGAGAAGGACCGTGCGCTGAAAAACGACGACTTCACGAACCCGACGCTGTTCTCGATGCAGCCCTTGGACTCCGGGTCCCCCTTGGAACATACCCAAAGCGACATCTCCTGCTCATCGAGAAACGCCTTGAAGGTCGAGGTCTCGAACACCTCGCCGTAGACCTCCTTCGCCACGAACACGCTGTCCTGGTCGATGACGAGCGTCCTCACGCGTCCTCCGCACTTGCAGCTGAACCGATGTATCGCGCGGCATGCCTCCTCTGCGTTGAACTTGTGGTCTTGCGCATACACGCCCAAAAGCCGCGAATGCCAAAGCAGTATGCACATGAAATGCACGACAAGGCCGCCCGTACAGCGCTGCTCTCCGAAGTCCACCTGAGCCTTCTCGCCCGGCGGCGGTGTGGGGATCACGTCGTAGGTGCGCCGATGCACTTCGGGCCGCCCGATCTTTCCGTCTTCTTTGAGTCTGCGGATGAAGTTGCGCAGCGTCTGCTCGTTGCCGGGAAGTGCTTCGTAGTCCCCGTTTTCCACGAACTTCTCGACGAGCACGTCGTATACCGAGCTCATGTAGCACTCCGGATTCAGGTTGACGATCTCGATGATCGCCGAGCGGAACGGCTCGCAATCAAAAGCCATCTGCTTGCGCAGCTTGGCGTGGGGATCCACCGGCATGCAGTCCATCTTGTAGTACTTGCGCACGGTCTTGATCGTAGGCGCCTTCGTATGGCGTTTTTTGAGCTCGGCGTACGCCTCTGCGGGCGTAAAGCCCGCAAGTTTGAGTTCCTGCACTTCTCTGATCATGTCTTGCTTTATCATCTCGGTGGCTCCTAACGGTTTTGTCTTTGCCGGACTTGACCGTTAGGATCCCAGATGATCCCCCTTCCTCATACCGATCGGGAAATTTTCCTTACCGGCGTATGGGAAGAAGTCCTTACCGCATCGAGGGAAAAAGTCCTTACCGAGCCGAAGGGAATTCTGCTTACCGGGTGAAGGTAAAACTCCTTACCGCATCGCCGGTAAAAGACCTTACCGCTCACAAACGATTGCGTGCCAAGCTATCGTGGCGGATACGTGCGTCTGTCAGACTTCGTTGGTGCCGATAACCAAGCTCCGAGAACTCTTGAGGCTATCGCGAACCCCGATTGCGGATGGTTCTACCTACGCTCTGCTGAGGATTTCAAGGCAATCCCCGGCAGCCCGATTGCCTACTGGGCCAGCGATGCCATGCGAAAGATTTTTTCAAACGAAGTGTCTCTCGAAAATGTTATGCAATTTAAAACAGGTATGGTAACCGGAGATAATGACAGATTTCTTCGATTGTGGTGGGAACCATCATTTTTTGAATCTTGCTTAGATGCGAAAGACAATACCGAAGCTAAAACATCAGAAAAAAAATGGTTTCCATACAATAAAGGCGGCGAGTTCAGAAGATGGTATGGAAACAACGATTATCTGATTAATTATGCTAATGAAGGCTTCGATATTTTTTCGACCGCAAAAATAGAGAAACGCGCTGTGACCAATATGCTTCCAGAACTGCGCTTTAAGACAACAATCACATGGTCTTTAATATCAAGCAGTATTCCGGCGTTTCGCATCAAAGAACGTGGATTTCTATACGACAAGGCTGGTCTTAGTTTCTTTCCTCCCGAAGAAGAAGCTGCGTATTCGTTAGGCCTTTGCAATTCGTCGCTTGCTGTAAAGATTCTACAATTACTTGCACCGACAATGAATTTTCAATTGGGAGATATATGGAGGATTCCCTACAAAAGAAACCAAACGTATAAGAACAGCGTGATTAAAAATGTTTTGGAGTGTATTGAGCTTTCAAAAAAAGATTGGGATTCCTTTGAAACTTCGTGGGACTTCCAACGTCATCCGATGGTGTGAGGTCTTGTTATGAATGAACATGATGCGAATGATTTGATAAACCAGATAATCCAAATTATTCCTGCAAAAGAATTTCTGGAAGCTTTTAATCTTGGGATTGAAAAATACGATGCGGTTATTCAGGGTAATCAAGTAATATCGGATTTCTTCAGAGTAAACTACGAAAAGCGACAGTTTAGTTCAGCGATATTCGATGCTTTTTATAGTTTTTCATGGTCAAATCCTCTAGTTCATGCCAAGCAAGACTCTCAAGGATCATCGCATCGAGCTTATTTGTGCATAAATGGATGCATGATAGATATCGTCAAAGGCGAAAGGATGGATTCAAATTTCTTTGTATCTCGCTTTGATCTAAATAAAGTGCCGGGTAACGATGGTGAAAGATACTTGGTGCTGCAATATTGGATAACTAAGGAACCTAAACCTGAATCTGAGTCTAAATCTGAATTTAAACTTGAGCGAATGCGATTAGGCGTACCTAAATCAGGCAAAGAATTTATATCATCAACCCTAATTTATCCAGAAGGGCGCTAATGGCTCAATTGGTTTCCGACAAATACGAATCATGGGATTCACGACGCGCAGAAACGGGGTGCTTTAGATGGCGCAGGTGGATATAAGAGAGCAGTTGGCACAGCGGTTTGCCGCCCCGTTGCCGGCTGGCATTTCGCGCAGGATCATCATCTGGCACGATGTGGCAGAGGAGTTCGAGGAGGAATTCGATTTCATTGCCGATCAGGGGCTCTTTGCGTTTGGCGGCACTTCCCGTGGCCAAGGAGAATTCTTTCCGCTTGACGGTGACTCTCAACCTCAAAGGCAGCTTCGCTGCGTGAAGCCTGATTCCAACAACCTTTTTGTAGTGAAAGAGCTCATAGCCCGCGATGATATCGAAAGCGACATTCTCATCTATCGCAACACCTCCGGCAGGAAGCTTGAGGGTGATTGGCTTGCCGACGTTGAGCTGTATGCCGAGCATTTTTCCGCTGATGCTGTCACGCTGCTTGCTGATGAGCTCGGCGTGGGAAACAGCACCGATATTCGACAGGCGCTTTCCGATTTCAAGCGCTTTTTCCGTTCGCATGAGCGTCTTGAGAAGTTTCGCGTCTGCATGCCCGATCCGCATACGTATGGCGATATAGCTCTTGGTGTTTTCGCCACGCTGTTTCGCGGCGCAACTGGACGTCGTGCGCAGACGGGAGCGGCGGATACTTCCACTATCATGAGGGATTATGTGACGTTGCTTTGGGAAGCTCAAAACGACGAATACATCGATATTGGCGAAGAGACGGGTTTGCAAAATGAGAGCTCCCGCGCTGAGCTCTCGCATTCGAAATACCCCTATGCCTTGCTTGAGAAATACCAAGCGCATGAGGCGTTTATTAAGTTTCTTTCCGCTAAGCTTGGCTATGAGGGCTACCCTGATTCGGCGAAGGAACTTGCCGGTCATCTGCTGTTTTCGGCTGCGGCATGCACGCTGCCGCCTCAGATCTTCCGAGGGCTCAGCGTTGCCGCTTCACCTGAGCATCAGCAGGCATGTCTGACGATAGTGAGAGCGTGGCTGAAATCAGGTGGCTCAGAGAAACGCCAGCTATTCGATATAGCGCGTGTGGTGGAACGCGAAAGCAATCTGTATGGCAGACTTGAGGCGCTCGACGTTGCCCAGCTTGTTTCTTGCGATGTTTTCCCGCTTATCAACGAGGTCATTCTTAATAAATTGCTGCGCTGGATGGGGCAGGGCGAAGATCGTTGTGACGATGCAGTGAGCGCTACTGATCGTCGAAAAAACATGGAATGGTACGAAGAATATGCGAGCTATTTCAGCTTGCTTCTGGCGTCAGTAGAGGCGCAACGGTTCTATCGCAGCCATGCCGAGGGCTTCCATCTTGCCGACCCGGCGAAAGTTTGGCGCACCTACACGGACGACTGGTGCCAGATGGATCAAAGCTACCGGAAGGCACGCTTGGCCTATCGTGAGTGCTTGAACAATCCGTCGGATTCGCTCGATGATGCAGCGCGTGAGGCTATCGATTGGGTGGAAAGCCGCTATACGCAGTGGTTTTTGCCTGAGGTGAATGCCTGTTGGATGAAAACGGCGCGCTCTCAATGGCGAGAGAATGGTTGGGTAGAAGGAATTGCGCGACAGGATCGCTTCTATGAGGATGAAGTGGCGAACAACACTTCATCGAGCAAGGCGGCGCCATGTACCGTCGTGGTGATTTCCGATGCGCTTCGTTATGGTGTGGGCGCAACTTTGGCGCAAAGGCTTGAGCAAACCACGCATGGCATCACGAAGCTTACGAGCATGCAAGCGGTGTTTCCCTCAATTACTGAGTTTGGCATGGCGGCACTTTTGCCGCACAGACGCTTGGGCTATGAGGTGAAAGATGGCCATGGGACGGTGCTTGCCGATGGCATGCCGACTGCTTCCACTCCGCAACGCCAAGCGGTGCTTCAGGCGTGCAACCCGAAAGGTCGGGCGTTGCAGATGCAGGAT
>CANPVI010000096.1 GCA_947581665.1 uncultured Atopobiaceae bacterium
CGATGAACGTGAGGGCCGCCACCCAGAGCGCCTCGGCCGCGCCGAGCATCCACGTGAGCGTGGGTTCGTCGAAGGCGTTCGCGAGCTGCACCGCGAGGTCGGCGAAGTTGAGCGGCCCGTAGTTCGCGTTCACGTCGAGCGCGAAGTTCGCGTTGGAGGTGAGGGTGTCGAGCGTGATGATCCACTGCGGCGCGGCCAGCCACGGGAAGAGCGAGAACACGAGCGCCGCCACGCCGAACGCGACCTCGGCCCAACGGAGCTTTCGGGCCTCCTCGGCCGCCTTAACCTGCGCTCGCTCCTTGGCCCGCTTGGCGCTGCGCTTCTTCGCCATTGCGCTCCCCTACTCCCTACGCAAGCAACAGTTCGGCGATCTGCACGGTGTTCGTGGCCGCACCCTTGCGGATCTGGTCGCCGCAGCACCAGAACGCGAGCGCGCGCGACGGATCCTCCACCGCGAGATCCTCGCGGATTCTTCCCACGTAGACGAGGTCTTGATCCGAGGTGTCGAGTGGCATCGGATAGCGCCTCGCGGGCGGCTCCACCGCCGGCTCGTCCACGACCTTCACACCGGGAGCGCCGCGCAGGATCTCGCGCGCCTCGGCCGGGCTGAGCGGCGCGTCGAAGCGCAGCGCCACGCTCTCCGCGTGCGAGCGCATCACCGGCACGCGCACGCAGGTGCACCCCACGCGAAGCGCGGGCAGGTGCATGATCTTGCGCCCCTCGTTTTGGAGCTTCATCTCCTCCGAGGTGTAGCCGCGCGCGTCGAACCCGCCGATCTGCGGGATGAGGTTCAGGCCAAGCTGATAGGCGAAGGCGCTCGGCGCGGGCACGGGCTCGCCGAGGGCGAGCGCCGCCTCCTCGGCCACGAGCGCCTCCATGCCGCGACGCCCCGCGCCGGAGGCCGCCTGGTAGGTGGAGACCACCATCGAGCGCAGCCCCGCCTCCTTCGCGAGCGGCCAGGCCGCCACGAGGCAGATGATGGTCGCGCAATTCGGATTCGCGATGATGCCGTGGCTCTCAGCCACGTCAGCCGCATTGATCTCGGGCACCACGAGCGGCACCTCGGGAAGCAGGCGAAACGCCGACGAGTTGTCGACGACGAGCGCGCCCTCCCTCGCGGCCTCCGGATAGAGCGCCATGGCGATGTCGTTCGCGGCGGCGCCGAGGATGAGGTCCACGCCCAAGAGCGCCTCCGCCGTGCCCTCGTGGAGCTCGAGGTCACCGGCCGCGAGGTGCGCGTTTCCCTGCCAAGGGAGGGTCTCGCCCGCAGTGCGCGCGCTGCCGAGTACCCTCAGGCGCCGCAGCGGGAAGTCGCGCTCGGCGAGGCAATCGATCATCTGCCGCCCCACCGCGCCAGTCGCGCCCACGACGGCCACGTCGAGCCCGCCCTTCTCGGCCACCTTCGCCGCGAGTGTGGCGCCCGTCGGCAGCTTCGCGAGCTCGGCGTTGATGGCCACGAGCTCTGCAGTGGCGCCGGGGAAGGCGCTGGCCGGCTCGAGCTCCGAGAGCGGTTCCGGCTCGCTCGGGCCCGAAGGCGCCGTTTGCAGGGTGCGCGCCGCGTTCCTCAGCTCGCGCTCATCCATTTCCGCTGGCATTTGCGCTAAACCTCCTCGCGCACGAAGGCGTCGTAGACGCGCCGCACCGTCTCGGCGAAGTCGCGCTCGTTCACGCCCACGATGATGGTGATTTCCTGCGAGCTCTGCGAGATCATCCGCACGTTGATGCCCGCGTCGCCGAGCGTCGTGAGGATCTTTCCCGAGGTGCCGGGGCGCTTCGACATGTTGCGCCCGACGACCGACACGAGCGCGAGCCCGTCGATCACCTTCACCTCGTCCGGCTGGAGCTCCTCCTTGATGTCGCGTACGATCGAGTAGATCGAGTTCTTCACGTCGGCTGCGTTCACCACCACGGAGAAGGAATCGATGCCCGTGGGCAAGTGCTCGATCGAGATGCCGTAGCGCTCGAAGATCGCGAGCACGCGCCGTAGCGCGCCGACCATGTTGGAGAGGTGCGTCTTGTCCACGTAGATCGAGAGGAAGTCCTTGCGACCGGCGATGCCCGTGACCACCGGCTCTCCCGCGTGGTGCTCCACGCGCTCGCGGATGATGGTGCCGGTGTTGGTGGGGTCGTTCGTATTGAGGATCTGGATCGGGATGTTCGCCTCGCGCACGGGGAAGATCGCGTCCTCGTGGAGCACGCTCGCACCCATGTAGGAGAGCTCGCGCATCTCGTCGAACGTGATGCGGTCGATCGTGCGCGGCTCGTCCACGAGCGAGGGGTCGGCCGAGAGGAAGCCCGAGACGTCGGTCCAGTTCTCGTAGAGGTCGGCCGAGAGCGCCCGCGCGAGGAGCGAGCCGGTGATGTCGCCGCCGCCCCGCTCCATGAGCTTGATCTCGCCGTCGCTCGTGGCGCCGTAGAAGCCCGGCATGCAGAACTTCCCGAGGCGCTTCACCGTGGCGCGCACGAGCTCGTCGGTGCGCTCCTCGTTCAGCGTGCCGTCGTGGTGGAAGACGATCACGTCCGCCGCGTCCACGAAGGGAAGCCCGAGGTACTCGGCCATGAGGTGCGCCGTGAACCACTCGCCGCGCGAGACGATGTACTCCTCGGAATCGCTTCCGATGTGGCTCGCGAACTCGGCGAACTTCTCCGCCACGGGGAAGGTGAGGCCGAGGCCCTCCTTGATGGCGAGGAAGCGCTCCTCCACGTCCTTCAAGAGGTCCGTCGCGTCCACGTGGTAGGCGCGGTGGGCGCACACGAGGTAGAGGAGGTCCGTGACCTTGTTATCGTCGGGAAAGCGCCGGCCCGCAGCCGAGACCACCACGAAGCGCCTGGCGCTGTCGGCGCGGATGATGTCCTTGATCTTCTTGAACTGCGCGGCCGTGGCCACCGAGGAGCCGCCGAACTTCGTGATCTTGAGCATGGAACCTCCGGGGAGTGCAGGACTAGCGATCGAGCGAGAGGAGCGTTTCGAGCGACGCGGCGGCCTCTGCGGAGAAGCTCGCGGCGAAGGTGGTGGGGTCGAGGGCGGCGAGCTCCTCGAAGAGCGCGGACGCGTGAGAGGGATCGAGGCCGAGCACGACGTAGAGGGCCTTTTCGACACCGCATTCATCGGTGCTCGCGAGCAGGTGCGCGCCCTCGGGAGCCGCAGCGTTCGTGGCGAAGAGGTACGCGGCACCGAGGAGCGCGGGGTCCCACTCGAGCATCTCCTCCGTGGCATAGCGCGGCTTCTCGCCCGCCGCCACGTCGAGGAGGTCCTGCACGATGGCATTGCCCGTGGGGAGCGCGCCCGCGCCCTGCCCGAAGAACTTGAGCTCGCCCACCGTCTGCCCCACGAGCGTGGCGAGGTTGAAGTTCGTGGGCACGTGGGCCTCCTCGCTCGCACGCGAGAGCACGACGGGCTCCACGCACGCGGCGTAACGGCCACTGTCCTGGCGCGCTCGCGCGAGCAGCCGCACGCTCCAGCCACGCGCCTCGAGCGCGTCGAGGATCGGCTTCGTGAGGTGGCGGATGCCCAGGCACGGGATGTCTCGGCGGCAAAGCGAGCCAAAGGCCACGGTCGCCGAGATGATCGTCTTGTTCTTGACGTCGATGCCGTCGATGTCGGCCGAGGGGTCGGCCTCCGCGTAGCCGAGCGCCTGCGCCCTGGAAAGCGCCTCGTCGAAGCCCTTGCCGCTGCGCTCCATGGAATCGATGAGGTAGTTCGACGTGCCGTTCAGGATGCCGGAGAGCTCCGTGACGTCGTCCACGCGGCGGGCCTTCTCGATGCCGGCGATCCACGGCACGCCGCCGCCCGAGGTGGCCTCGATCTTGAACGCCACGTCGTGCTTCTCCGCGAGCCCCATGAACTCGGCGAAGTGCGCGGCCACCACGGCCTTGTTGGCCGTGACCACGCTCTTGCCCGCCTCGAGCGCGCGCACGAGGAAGCCGTGCGCCGGCTCGATGCCGCCCATGGCCTCCACCACGCACTCGATCGAGGGGTCGGAGATGATGTCGTCCACGTCGTGGGTGACGAGCGGATCGTCGAGCTCGCCGGGAAGCGTGAGGATGCGACGCACCTCGAGCTCCGGCACGCGCTCACGGCAGATTCTCAGCACACCGCCGCCCACAGTCCCGCAGCCCAAAAGCGCAATCCTCATGCGTCCTCCCGCTCGTCTCCTCAGGCCCCCAAGTCTAGCGCCAAGCGCGGCCGCGCCTGTTTGCCACCAGATTGCAGATTGCGCGTTCCTTTCCACCGCGTAGCTCCCCTCCCTTTGCGCCGCGCAGCCACGCCCCCAACCCTTTGCGCCGCGTAGCCACTTTTTCGTTGCGCCACCTGAGATAGTTACGAGCTTGCAAGTGAGTATCCCTCCCGAACCGCCGCACCGAAAAAGTGGCTACGCGGCGTAAGTCTTTGGGAGGGCTATGCGGCGCAAGTCTTTGGGAGACCCACGCGGCGTAAGTCTTTGGGAGTGGCTACGCGGCGGAAAGAGGGTGGGGGAAGGGACGCTGCGAAGAACCGTTACGTTGCATTCACACGCGGCCACTAGAATGGGGTTCCCCAGCGAAAGGAGCGGCATGGCTGGCACGTATCACAGCACGCGCGGAACCGGCGAAGTCGTCGATGCGAAGGTGGCAATCCTCGAGGGCCTCGCGAAAGACGGCGGCCTTTTCGTGAGCGACGAGGTGCTCGACCAGCGCCTCGACCTCGACGCGCTCGGCCTCGAGCCGAGATCCGAGGTGGACTACCTCGCGCACGCGCGCCAGGTGCTCTCGCTCCTCATCGACGCCTATACCCCCGAGGAGATCGATCGCGCCGTGGCCAGCGCGTACGGCACGACCTTCTCCGACCCCGCGATCACCCCGCTCTCGCCCTTCGGCGAGGACTGGCGCCTCGAGCTCTTCCATGGCCCCACCTGCGCCTTCAAGGACGTGGCGCTCCAAATGCTGCCGCGTCTGGTGGAGATCGCGCTCGCCACGAGCAGCGCCGCCACCCCCGGCGAGCGCGTGCTCATCCTCACCGCCACGTCGGGCGACACCGGCAAGGCGGCGCTCGCGGGCTTCGCGGACGTGGACCGCACGGCGATCGTCGTCTTCTATCCCGACGGCCTCGTGAGCGACGTGCAGCGCCTGCAGATGGTCACGCAGCTGGGCGAAAACGTCGGCGTCACGGCCGTTGCCGGCACGTTCGACGACGCGCAGACCGCAGTGAAGCGCGTGTTTTCCGACCGCGCCTTCGAGGCGCGCCTCGCCGAGCGCGGCATCGTGCTCTCGAGCGCGAACTCCATCAACGTCGGACGCCTCGTCCCGCAGGTCGTCTACTACGTGGATGCGTGGTGCGCGCTCGTACGCGCGGGAAAGGTCGGCGCCGCCGAGCCCGTGGACTTCTTCGTGCCGACGGGCAACTTCGGCGACATCCTCGCCGGCTACCTCGCGAAACGCCTCGGCCTGCCCGTGGGGCGGCTCTGCATCTGCTCGAACGCGAACGATGTGCTCGTGGACTTCCTCGCCACCGGCGTCTACGACCGGCGCCGTGAATTCAAGAAGTCGATCTCGCCCTCGATGGACATCCTCGTCTCGTCGAACCTCGAGCGCCTGCTCTACTACGAGAGCGACGGCGACTGCGAGCTCGTGGCGAGCCTCATGGCCGATCTTCAGGAAAAGGGCCGATACACGGTGCCGGAGCACGTGATGGCGCGCATCCGCGAGACCTTCTCCGCAGGCCGTGCGGACGATGACGCCACGCGCGCCGCCATCAAACGCGCTTGGGAGGAGCACGGCATCCTCATCGACCCGCATACCGGCGTGGGCGCGAGCGTACTCGCCGCGAGCGAGCCTCAGGGCCGCCAGCGCGTGCTCCTCTCCACCGCCTCACCGTTCAAGTTCCCCGCGGACGTGCTCCGCGCGCTTGGCGCACCGGAGGAGGGCTCGGGTTTCGCCGCGATGGCCGCCCTCGCGAAGCTCACCGGCGAGACCCCTCCCGCGCAGCTTTCCGCCCTCGAGGACGCGCCGGTGCGTCCTCGAGGGCGGAAAGCTGCGCGGGAGGG
>CANPVI010000097.1 GCA_947581665.1 uncultured Atopobiaceae bacterium
CCATCGTCTAGCGGCCTAGGACTCCGCCCTTTCAAGGCGGCAACACGGGTTCGAGTCCCGTTGGGGGCACCATTACGAATGAAGCCCCCTCATGGGGCTTCTTTCGTATTCGCACGTTCCAACGGGACTCGAACCCGAGACGGCTGGAGGAGCCCTTGTGGCTCCTCCAGTGCCGAGCGCGAGGTCTTCGCGCGAGGCGGGCAAAATGCGAAGCATTTTGCGTCGAGTCCGGTTGGGGGCACGATGTCAAGGACTCGAGATCGCATCCGTTAGCCGAAGGCAGCCTTGAGACGAATCGCCCGACCGTGATAGAAGGCGAAGGGAGTAGGTACCGAAGCAGACGCGTCAGGAAGAGGGAAGGGCCATGGCGGTGTTCGATGATCTCGTTCGCAACCTCTCGGAGATCAGCGAGGTCGAGGCGCTCGCGCTCGGCGGCTCCCGGGCCTGCGGCAGGGCGGAGACCGGCTCGGACTACGACCTCTACGTCTACACGACGGCGCGTATTCCAGAAGCGCTGCGCCGAGAGGCGCTCAGCCGCCACTGCTCCTACATGGAGATCGGCAACGAGTACTGGGAGCTCGAAGACGACTGCACGCTCAAAGACGGCATCGACATCGACGTGATCTACCGGAGCCTCGGCGCGATCACCGACGAGGTGGCGGCGATCGTGGAGCGCCACGAGGCGAGGAACGGCTACACCACCTGCACCTGGGACAACCTGCTCAACTGCAAGGTCCTCTACGACCGCGACGGACGCCTCACCGCCGCCATCGAGCGCTTCGACGTGCCCTATCCGCCGGAGCTCCGCGCGAACGTCGTCCGCAGGAACTGGAAGCTCCTCCACGGCAAGCTCCCCTCCTACGACCGGCAGATCAAGAAGGCACTCCGGCGCGGCGACCGGGTGGCTGCGAACCATCGCACGGCGGCCTTCTTGGAGTCCTACTTCGACCTCCTCTTCGCCCTCAACTGGCAGACCCATCCAGGCGAGAAGCGCCTGGCGCTCCGCGCGAGGGAGCGCTGCGCGGTGCTCCCCGAGGACTTCGAGGAGAACCTCGAACGGCTGCTCCGGCTGGTGCAGGAGGACCCCGAGGAGGCCGAGCGGCAGCTGGACGTGGTGGTGGACGGCGTCCGCGCGATCATCCCTCCCGAGCTGCGCCAGTGCCAGTAGCCCCAGCGGTCCAAGGCACCTCACTTCGAGGGCCCATACATTCCCCGCACGTTTGGAGGCCAAGATGGAACGCCAGATAGTCCTCAAGCAGGACGTTCTCCGCGCGTTCGAGGAGCTGGGCGTGGAGGCCGGCCAGACGGTCATGGTTCACTGCTCGCTCAGCTCCCTGGGCTTCGTCTGCGGCGGTGCGCAGGTGGTGATCGAGGCCCTGATGGAGGCCATCGGGCCGGACGGAACCATCATGATGCCCACCCAGTCGTGGAAGAACCTCGACCCGTCCTCCGGGGTGCACTGGGAGGAACCCGAGGAGTGGTGGCAGCTCATCCGGGATAACTGGCCGGCCTACGACAAGGCCATCACACCCACCAACACGATGGGCGCCGTTGCGGAGATGTTCCGACGCTGGCCGGGGACGCTCCGAAGCGACCATCCGGCAAGGTCCGTGGCGGCCTGGGGCCGGCACGCCGACTACCTCACGAAGGACCACGACCTCTCGAACATCTTCGGAGAAGGCTCCCCCATCGCCAAGCTCTACGAGCTCGACGGCCACGTGCTGCTGATCGGCGTGGACTACGACAAGAACACCTCCCTCCACCTGGCGGACGTGCGAGCCGAGTACCCCGGGAAGCACGACGTCGTGGAGAGCAGCGCGATCATGGAGGACGGCGTCCGCGTGTGGAAGTCCTACGAGACGCTCGCCGTGGACGGGGAGGACTTCGTCCAGATAGGGAAGGCATTCGAGGCAAACCATCCCGTGGCGAAGGCCACCTTGGGAAACGCGACGCTGCGTTTCATGCGCCAGAGGGACCTCGTGGACTTCGCGGTCGACTGGATGGAGGCGAACAGGAAGTAAGCCGCGAGGCCTGGTACGATCCCTTCCGAAGACAAGCCCGAATCCAGCCCTACAGGTAGTTATGCCGGGCCCCCTCGCCCTTGTGGCGACGGCTCTTGGGGAAGTCCGAGGCTAAGACCTCTACGAAGGTCTATGGCTCCAAGGAATGTTCGATGGGCTCGCGGTGGCGGAAGGTCGCGAAGGTCTCGAAGCCGAGGGCCGCGAGCTTCTTCTGGGCGAGGCGGACGTAGGCGCCGAGGTGTTCGGGCTTATGGGAGTCCGAGCCGATGGTCACGCACGTGCCGCCGAGGTCGCGGTAGAGGCGAAGAATATCGTCCGAAGGTTGGAACTCGCCGAGGCCGTAGCGGATGCCGGAGGTGTTCACCTCGATGGCCTTGCCCTTGGCGATGGCCTTCTCGAGAACCGCGGCCACCTGGTCGCGGATCGCGTCGAAGGGATAGTCGCCATAGGGGTCGTAGCGGCGCACGAGATCGAGGTGGGCGATGCAATCCCAGCCGTCGAACTCGTCCATCACGGCGAGGAGCTCGGAATAGTAGGCGTCGTGGATCTCGGCCTGAGTGCGGCCCTTCTGGTAATCGCCCATCCAAAACTCGAGGTCGTCCACCTGGTGGATCGAGAGGAGCACGAAGTCGAGCTCGCCTGCCCAGCGATCGACGAGCGCCTTCGACGGCTCCACCGTGTGGCGCTGGACGCCGAGCTCGAGGCCGCAGGCGATGGCGAGGTCGCCCTCGAAGCGCTCGCGCATCTCCGCCACGTGCGGGAAGTAGTGCTCGTAATCCACATTCAGCACCGGCAGGCCGTACTCGAGCCGCGCGAGCTCGGGGTTGCCCCAGTCGGGCTTCACGCCGTAGTCCACGTGGTCGGTCACGCAGATCTCGTCGAGGTTCACGCGGATGGCGTCCGCCGCGACCTTCTCCAGCGGATACCAAGAATCGTCAGAGAAGTTCGTGTGCACGTGGTAGTCGGCGAGCATCCGAGTCCCCTTCCCTAGGGTGGTTTTCATCATGCTAGTCGCTCCGGCCGCCGAGAGACGAAGTTCGCAACGAAGTTCCCGGCCGAGGAACCTTTAGGACCTGAGGCCATTGAAACGCGTTCGCCAACTGCGCGCATCCATGCCGCGCGCAACCCAATACAGTTCGGGGAGAGTACGCGGACAGGAGGAGGCAGGCATGAGGGATGGCAGGATCGTCCTCGGCTACATCGGAAACGGCAAGGCGACGAACCGCTACCACGCGCCCTTCGCGCTCGCGCTGCCCGAGATGTTCGAGATAAAGACCATCGTCGCGCGCCACGTGGACCACTCGGCGTGGGCGGCCATCCCCGGCGTCGACTACGTCACGAACATCGACGCCGTGCTCGGAGACCCCG
This sequence comes from uncultured Atopobiaceae bacterium, assembly GCA_947581665.1. Taxonomy (GTDB): domain Bacteria; phylum Actinomycetota; class Coriobacteriia; order Coriobacteriales; family Atopobiaceae; genus CANRLS01. The sequence goes on from CANPVI010000097.1 coordinate 3,390, forward strand.
AGATCGACGTCGTCGAGGTGACGACACCTTCCTCCCTCCACTACGAGATGGCGAGGAAGGTGCTCCTCGCGGGCAAGCACTGCGTCGTGGACAAGCCCTTCGCCGCAAGTGTCGCCGAGGGCGAGGAGCTCTTCGACCTCGCCGCTGAGCGCGGCGTCACCGTCCAGTGCTACCAGAACCGCCGCTTCGACTCGGACTTCCTCACCGTGAAGCAGGTGCTCGAGACCCAGCGCCTCGGCAAGGTCTTCGAGATCGTGACCACCTACGACTACTACCGGCCGCACGCGCTCGAAGGCGTGGCCTACGACCGGGTAAACGGCGCCGCCTACGGCCACGCGACCCATAGCCTCGACCAGCTGATCTCGCTCCTCGGCATCCCCGATCGCTGGCGCTCGGACGTGCGGCAGCTCCAAGGCTCGGGGTTCGCGAACGACTACTTCGACTTCGACCTCTTCTACGACGATCTCGGCATCAAGGCCTCCGCGCGCGCGAACTACCAGATGGCGACGCCGCGCCCGAGCTTCTCGATTTACGGCAGCAAGGGAAGCTTCGTGAAGGCGACGAAGGACGCCCAGGAGCGCGACCTCAAGCACTTCTACCTGCCCGCAGGCCACGACGACTTCGGGCTCGATCTCCCCGAGGAATGGGGCACGCTCGTGTGGTACGACGATCACGATAAGCGCCACGAAGAGCGCGTGGAGACCGTGCGCTCGAGCTATTGCGGCTTCTACGAAGCCCTTTACGAGACCATCGCCCATGGCGCCCCGCAGCTCGTGAAGCCCGAGGAGACCCTCTGCCAGCTGGCGATCCTCGAGGAGAGCACCGAGGGCCTGCGCTAGCACGCCAAGCTCGGCGCGCTAGCGCAGGCCCTCGAGCGGAATGAGCCCCTAGGCGAGGTCCTCGCCGTTGGACTTGATGGCCTTCTGGTACCAGTAGAAGGAGTCCTTTCGCGAGCGGTCGAGCGTGCCCTTGCCCTCGTCATCCATGTCGACGTGGATCATGCCGTAGCGCTTGCGCATCTCGCCGGTGCCCGCGGAGACGAGATCGATGCAGCCCCACGGCGTGTAGGCGATGAGATCGACGCCGTCTGCGATGGCGCCCGCCATGGCCTCGATGTGCTCGCGCATATAGTCGATGCGATAGCCGTCGTGGATGGAGCCGTCCTCCTCGACGACGTCGATGGCGCCGAGGCCGTTTTCCACCACCATGATCGGCACTTCGTAGCGGTCGTAGATCTGGTTCAGGCTGTAGCGCAGCGCATCCGGATCCATCGCCCAGCCCCACTCGGAGTACGCGAGATAGGGGTTCGTGGCGCCGCGGAAGACATTGCCCCCGCTCTCGTCGGCTTCGTCTCTATGGGTGGTGAAGCAGGCGCTCTGGTAGTAGCTGTAGCTGAAGAAGTCCATCTTGCCCTTGGCGAGCGTCTCGGCGTCCTTCTCGAAGAACGCCGGGTCGAGGCCGAAGCGCCTCCAGATCCTCTTGGCGTAGCTCGGGTAGTGGCCACGCACCTGCACGTCGCCGCAGTACCAGAAGGCATCCTGCATGAGCTGAAGGTTGCCGAGTTGGTCCTTCGGGTCGGCGGTGAGCGGGTAGGAGACCATGCCGGCGAGCATGCAGCCCATCTTGAACTGCGGGTACCTCTCATGGGCGAGCGCCACCACCTTCGCCGAGGCCACGAGCTGGTGGTGGAGCGCCTTGTAGCTGTCCGTGACGGCCTCGACGTCCGCGTTGGCGTGACTTGCGACCATGAGCGGGAACGCGACGAGGCCGTTGATCTCGTTGAAGGTGAGCCAGTAGCGCACGAGGCCCTCGTATTCCTCGAAGATCGTCTCGCAGAAGTGCGCGAAATGGCCGATGACCTTGGGGTTCTTCCAGTCGCCGAGCTCCTCGACGATGTAGAGAGGCGTATCGAAGTGGCTGATGGTGACGAGCGGCTCGATGTCGTACTTGCGGAGTTCCTCGAAGACGCTGCGGTAGAAGTCGAGGCCGGCCTGGTTCGGCTCCTCTTCGATGCCTTTGGGGAAGATGCGGCTCCAGGAGATCGACATGCGGAACATGGTGAATCCCATCTCCGCGAAGAGGGCGATGTCCTCCTTATAGCGATGGTAGAAGTCCGTGCCGAGGTGGTTCGGGTAGTACGCGTCGTCGAGCACGGCGTAGTGGGCGCCCTCGGGCAGGCGCCCGCCCCAATTGACGTAGCTGCCGGGCTTGCCGTCGGCGTCAACGTAGGTGACCATCCGCGGCGTGTCCTTGGTGCCACCGAGGGTCACGTCCGTGAGCGCCGGACCGCGCCCGTCCTCGTTCCAACCGCCCTCGTACTGGTTGGCCGCCGTCGCGCCGCCCCAATAGAACCCCTTCGGAAACTTCGCCATGGGATCATCCCCTCCAAAAACGCCGCGGATCTTCATAGGCCATTTAACACGATAGATGATGCCTTTTAGAGATCGCGGAGCGCTCCGCTCCCGATCGTGCGGCCACCGCTCTGAAACGAGCCCGGCCTGCCGGACTAGGCGGGCATGCCTCCGGCAACAGCCTCCCCCGCGAGTACCCCGACGACGCACGAGGCGACGCTGCCGATGACGTAGCAGGTCGCCCAGAGCCAGTCGCC
>CANPVI010000098.1 GCA_947581665.1 uncultured Atopobiaceae bacterium
TGGCAGGCGCGCTCAAGGCCGAGGGCGTGCGCGAGGTTGCGGGCCACGGCATGGAGGGCTCGGCGCTCGGCAAGGCCATCCGCGTGGGCAAGCCCTCCTTCGTGCGCGAGGCGCTGGGCGAGCTCCCTCCGTTTGCCACCGACGCCATCTCCGAGATCGAAAACGCCGGCGGCACCGCGCTCGGCGTCGTCTCGGGCGAGGGCAGCGATGCGCGCATCCTCGGGGTCCTCGGGCTTCGCGACGTCGTGCGCGAGTCGAGCGCCGTCGCGATCTCGCACCTCTCGCACGCGGGCGTGCGGCAGACGGTCATGCTCACGGGTGACAACGAGCGTGCGGCGAGGGCCGTGGCGGCCTCGCTCGGCATCACGACCGTGCGCGCCCAGCTCCTGCCCGACGACAAGCTCAATGCCATCAAGGAGCTCAAGCGGGAAGGCCGCACGGTGGCCATGGTGGGCGACGGCATCAACGACGCGCCGGCGCTCGCCGAGGCGAACCTCGGCATCACGATGGGCGCCGCTGCGTCCGACACGGCGCTCGAGGTGGCCGATGTCGCGCTCCTTGCGGGCGACCTCTCGGCGCTGCCCTCGTTCCTCGAGCTCTCGAAGCGCACGCTTCGCGTGGTGCGCGAGAACATCGCCTTCGCGATCATCGTGAAGTTCGCCGTGATGGTCCTCGCCATTCTCGGCTTGGCCGGCATGGGCGCCGCCATCTTCGCCGACACCGGCGTGGCGTTGCTCGTGATCCTCAACGGCATGCGCCTCATGGTGACGAGGCTTAAGAACTGAACTTTCGCCCGAACGGGCCCGCTTACGGTGCGCCGCGAAGCGCGCGCGGCAAGCGGGTCCCTTTGACGCCTTTCCAGAATCATCCGGTTCTGCGCTGCGCAGAACCGGATGGCTGTTGTTGCAAAATTTACTAAACGCACCCACGGATCGGGGTAGTGGGGGTCGCGCTGTACAACACCGGTAAGCCCCTCGACGAAAGGAATCCCATGGGTCTCTTCGACAAGTTCAAGAAGCCGTCCAAGCCCGAGCCGATCGCCTGCACGCCGGCTCCCAAGACCGTGCTCGCGCCCGTCGATGGCCAGGCCGTCGCGCTTTCCGAGGCCCCCGATCCCGTCTTCGCCCAGGGCATCCTCGGCCAGGGCATCGTCATCAAGCCGTCCGGCTTCGTGGCGTACGCGCCCTTCAACGGCACCGTCTCCGCCACCATGGGCTCCGGCCACGGCGTGGGCCTGCTCTCAGACGATGGCATCGAGGTCCTCATCCACATCGGCGTGGACACCGTGCAGATGAAGGGCGAGGGCTTCCAGATGTACGTGAAGCAGGACGAGAAGGTGAAGGCCGGCCAGCCGCTCGTCACCTTCGATCGCGCGAAGATCAAGAAGGCCGGGCACCCGGACGACGTGATGGTGCTCATCTCCAACACCGCCGAATACGACTCGGTGAACCCCATCGACCCGCAGCCCGTGAAGGCCGGCCAGCCGGTCATCACCGTGAGCTAGCGCGGCGCGAGCATGGCCGAATGCCTGCGCGAATGCCATGCCGCCATCGATCTCGGCGCCTCGAGCGGCCGCGTGGTGGTGGGCTGGCTCGAGCACGACGATCTCCTGAGGACCGAGGAGATCCACCGCTTCGAGAACGGCCAGGCGCGAAGGGACGGCCACGATTGCTGGAAGATCGGCGAGCTCTTCGAGGAGATCCTCGAGGGGCTCGCCCTTTGCAAGGCGCGTGGCTTTGCGCCGAGGACCGTGGCCATCGACAGCTGGGGCGTGGACTTCGCGCTCCTCGACGCCGAGGATCGCCTGATCGGCGACGTGGTGGCGTATCGCGATTCGCGCACCGAGGGCATGTACGCCGTCGCGGACGCGCTCGTGCCGAGCGAGGTGGCGTGGGAGAAGACCGGCATCCAGCGAAACCTCATCAACACCGTCTACCAGCTCCTTGCCCTCTCGCGCGAGGCGCCGGACGAGCTCGCCGAGGCCCGCGCGCTCCTCATGGTGCCCGACTACCTCGGCTTCTTGCTCACGGGCGTGAAGGCGCAGGAGTACACGAACGCCACTACGACGGGGCTCGTGAACGCCCGCGAGCGCGCGTGGGACGCCGAGCTCATCGCTGGCTACGGCTTCCCAAAGCGCCTCTTCGGCGCGCTCTCCTTCCCCGGCACGGTGCTCGGGTCCGTGAAGCGCGAGGTAGAGGCGCGCATCGGCTACGCCACGGACGTGGTGCTCGTGGTCTCGCACGACACGGGATCGGCCTACGTGGCGGCCTCGGAGCGGGATTCGCTCATCCTCTCCTCGGGCACGTGGAGCCTTCTCGGCGTGGAGCTGCCGAAGCCCGAGCTCACCCTCCCCGCGCGCGACGCGAACTTCACGAACGAGGGCGGCTACGCCAAGACGTACCGCTTCCTCAAGAACATCATGGGGCTCTGGATGATCCAGTCCGTGCGCCGCGAGCTGAACGGCGTGGCGTACGTGGCGGGACGCGAGGGCGTGGATCGACCGCTCTCCTCGCAGATCCCCCCGCTTGCGCGCGAGGGGCAGGTGGGCTTCGGCGACCTCATCGCGGCCGCCCAGGGCGCGCCGGACTTCCCCTCGCTCGTGGACGTGGATGACGAGCGCTTCCTCGCGCCGGCGTCCATGATGGAGGCCATCTGCGCCTGGTGCGCCGCGCACGCCGAGCCGCTGCCGAGCACGGTGGGCGAGCTCATGACCTGCATCTACCACTCGCTCGCGAGCGCCTACGAGCGCGCCGTCCACGGCATCGAGGCCATCACCAACCACCGCTACCACGCGATTTCCATCGTGGGCGGCGGCTGCCAGGACGCGCACCTGAACCAGCTCACGGCGCGCGAGACCGGCAAGCCCGTGATCGCCGGCCCGATCGAGGCCACCTCCGCGGGCAACCTCGCGGTGCAGATGATCGGCGCGGGGCGCATCCCGAGTCTCGCCATCGCGCGCCGCATCATCGCGAACTCATCAGAGCTCGTGCGCTTCGACCCGGCGTAAGGCGAGCTCAGGGGCACCATCGCACGCCACGCCAACCGCACTTCGAACCATCTTCCGGAGGAGGAGGAACGGTGCTCATCGACACAAAGGCAAAGGTGGGCGTCTTCGCCGTCGCCCTCGGGGCCTACCTCCCGCAGTTTCCCACGCTCGTCGGCGAGTTCGAGGGCCAGTACGCCACCTTCAAGGGGCATCTCCCCCAGACGGTCGAGCTCGTGGACGGCGGCATCGTCACCACGAAGGAGCTCGCCATGGCGGCGGGCGATGAGTTCCGCGCGGCGGACGTGGACCTCGTCATCTGCCAGCTCCTCACCTACGCGACGAGCTACAACCTGCTTCCCGCGGTGCGCGACCTCGACGTGCCCGTGGTGCTCGCGAACATCCAGAAGCTCCGCGCGCCCGACTACGAGGCGACCGACACCGCCACGTGGCTCGGCGAGCTCTACGCGTGCGGCGCCGTGGGCGAGATGGTGGCCGACCTCGAGCGCGCCGGCAAGCGCCACGCCTCCATCACCGGCGTGGAGGAGGGCGGAGATCCCGAGACCTGGGAAAAGATCGAGGACTGGTGCCGCGCCGCGCAGGTGCGCCGCCGCTTCCGGAGCTTGAACCTCGCGCAGATCGGTCGCCCGTACCCCGGCATGATGGACCTCTACATCGACGAGACGAACCTCTACCACCGCATGGGCCTCTACACCAAGCAGTTCGACTGGGAGAAGATGTGGGCCATCGCCGACGACATCGCCGATGACGCGGCCATCCGCGCGAAGGCCGAGGAGATCCTCGACACCTTCGACGTCGAAGGCGGCGCCACGGTGGAGAGCCTCTGGAGCATGGCGAAGTACGTCGTGGCCTTCGAGCGCTGGGTGAAAGACGAGCAACTCGGCTTCGTGGCCTCGCACTACGACGGATTCGCCGAGGGCAGGGCCGGCGTGCTCGATTCCATGCTCATCCCGGCCTTCTCCATGCTCATCAAGCAAGGCGTGGCGTGCGCGGTGGAGGGCGACATCAAGGTGGCCATGGCGATGGGCATCTTGAAGACCATTTCCGGCATGGGCCAGCTCTCCGAGATGTACTCGATCGACTTCAACGAGGACCTCTGCATCATCGGCCACTCCGGCTCGGGCGACGCGTGCATCTCGGCGAGGAAGCCCACGATGAAGATCGTGCCCGTCTTCCACGGCAAGACCGGCGGCGGCTACCTCACGCAGTTCTATCCGCACCTCGGCCCCGTGACCTACCTCGCCATCACGCAGGATGCGGACGGGCACTTCAAGTTCGTGGTGGCCGAGGGCGTAAACGAGCCCGGCCCGATCTTCACCTTCGGCGACACGAACATGCGCACGCGCTTTGCGTGCGGCGCGCGCGAGTTCTGCGACCGCTGGAGCGAGGCCGGCCCCACGCACCACATGGCGGCCGCCTCGGGGCGCCACATCGATACACTCGTGAAGGTCGCGAAGATCTTCAACGTGCCCGTCGACATCGTCACGCGATAGGGGAGGAGCCCATGGCAAGCATTCTCGATGCGCCCTTCATGGTGGAGCTCATCCGCACCACCACCAACATGTACGACCACGGCTGGGACGAGCGCAACGGCGGCAACGTCTCCCTCATGGTGGACGAGGCCGACCTCGCCGACTACCTCGACGTGGAGAACGTGCAGCGTCGCATCCCCACGGGCTTCGACGCGCCCACGCTCGACGGCCGCTACTTCCTCGTGACGGGCACGGGCAAGTACTTCAAGAACGTGCAGTACGATCCCGCGGGAAACCTCGGCATCATCCGCGTGACGGACCGTGGCCGCACCGCCGAGCTCCTCTGGGGCTACGCCGATGGCGGCACCTTCACCTCGGAGCTCCCCGCGCACCTCATGAGCCACGCCGTCCGCCTCTCGCAGAATCCGGCGAACCGCGTGGTCATGCACTGCCACCCGGCGAACCTCCTCGCGATGACCTTCGTCCACGACCTCGACGAGCGCTCGTTCACGCGCACGCTGTGGCGGATGTGCACCGAGTGCATCATCGTCTTCCCCGAGGGCGTGAACGTGCTGCCGTGGATGCTCTGCGGCACGAACGAGATCGGCGAGGCCACGGCGGAGAAGATGAAGACGGCGCGCCTCGTCGTCTGGGGCCAGCACGGCATCTACGGCGCCGGCACGGACCTCGACGAGACCTTCGGACTCATCGAGACGGCGGAGAAGGCCGCGGAGATCTACCTGAAGATCGCGCACCTGCCGATCCTCCAGACCATCACGGACGCCGAGCTCAAGGAGGCCGCCGACGCCTTCCACGTCGTCCCGCGAGAGGGCTTTCTGGACTGCTGAGGATTCACGTCGCGTGACCTGTTTTTCGGTGCTTAGAGAATGCAAGGGGGTCCATTCGGCCACCGCGCTAGAAGGCCGGTGGCGATAGGATCGCCCCGGGATGCCGGGGATGACCCTTTTCGGTGCGGTCGGCCCTCTGGGCCTGACATTGTGGCGATACGTCTCCCCGACACCCGCGGCACACCAGGCCACTTGGAATGACCTGATAGGAGCGCGGCGGCTACGGCCACCTGCAGACGGCGCACTCCACCAACGAGCGCCCCTTCGCGAGCTACTACCAGAACGAGGACTGGTTCGACTTCACGCTGAACCAGGCCGGCCACGGCGACTTCGTCGTCGCCGAGGTGGACTACCGCGAGTTCTTCGCCGCGCACGGCGAAAAGCCCTTCATCGAGGGCGAATCGATGTACGAGCTCTGCTCATCGCTCGAGGTGAACGGCCCGAGGGAGATCACGCCGGTGATGCTTCACCGCGTGGCCTACACGGCGATCCAGCTCGGCGCGGCCGGCAACACCTACGGCGCGCAGGGCATTTGGGACAACGTCTGGGACTCCGCGCAGTTCGAGCGCGACGCGATGATGAGGTACCTCACGCACACCTTCAACCGCGGCCACGTGACCTGGGTGAACGCCATCGACGCGCCCGGCGGAAGGCAGATGGGCATCATG
>CANPVI010000099.1 GCA_947581665.1 uncultured Atopobiaceae bacterium
AACATCATCGACCAGCACATGAAGGCCTTCATGGACCTCTCCGAGGAGCCGGAGGTGGAGGTCGATTCCTCCATCTTCACCACGGGCACCACGGAGGAATCGACGGACCTCGATAGGCCCATCGAGGCGCTGGATCTCTCCCAGCGCTCCTACAACTGCCTGAAGCGCGCGAACATCGACTACGTGCGCCAGCTGGTCGACCTCTCCGAGAACGACCTCATGAACATTCGCAACTTCGGGGTCAAGTCGGTGGAGGAAGTCAAGGACAAGCTCGAATCCATGGGCCTTTCCCTCAAGGAGTAGCACACTATGAGACACGCCAAGAACCACGGTATGAAGCTGGGATCGAGCCCGTCGCACACGCGCGCCATGAAGCGCAACCTCCTGCGCTCGATCCTCGAGCACGACCGTATCAAGACCACCCTCCCGCGCGCCAAGGCCATCCGCGGCGATGTGGATCGGGTCATCACGTGGGCCAAGCGCGGCGACCTCCACGCGCGTCGTCTCGCCATTGCCGAGGTGGGCGACAAGGAGCTCGTGCGCGAGACGTTCGAGAAGGCCAAGCAGGGCCTCTGGGACGGCCGTGACGGCGGCTACACGCGCATCATGAAGCTCGGCCCCCGCAAGGGCGACAACGCCGAGGTGGCGCTCATCGAGATCGTGACCGATCCCGTGATGCCCAAGGCTGATGCCACGAGCCCCAAGGTGCCCACCAAGGTGGGTTCGGTGAAGGAGCCCGAGAAGGTCGAGGCCGCCGAGGCCGAGGCCGACGAGGAGATGGCCGCCGACGACGTCGCGGACGTCCCCGAGGACGTGGCCGACGCCACGGGTGCCGTGACCGACGCCGCCGCGGACGCCGAGGAGTAGCCCTCCCCGCATTCCGAGCACGCAAGGCCGCCCCGTGGCACGCGCCATGGGGCGGCTTTCCCATTCGGGAGGCGCATGGCAGAGGGGTATCGTGGATGCGATGGATGAGGTGCGGAACATAGCGCGCGAGACGCTCGATGCCACGCTCGTGCTCACGCTCGGCTATCGCGGGGCGAGCTTCTCCGGCTTTGCGGAGCAGGAGGGCCAGCGCACCGTGGCCGGCGAGCTCAGGCGCGCGCTGGAGACGTTCCTGCGCCGTCCCGTGGACCTCACGTGCGCCGGGCGCACCGATGCCGGCGTGCACGCCATCGGCCAGGTGGTGAGCGTGCCGGTCACCGCCGAGGAGCGCGAGACCCTCTCCGCGCACCGCATCCTCGTCGCCCTCGGCGCCCTCACGCCAGATGACCTTGCCGTGCGCGAGGTGCGTGCCACCCCGCGCGGCTTTTCCGCGCGCTTCGCCGCGCGCGAGCGGCGCTACCGCTATCGCATTGCGGAGGGTGCCGCGCCCGCGCTCCTCTACGACTTCGCCTGGTGGCACCCCCGGCCTCTCGACGTGGACGCCATGGCCGAGGCGGCCCCCGCGCTTCTCGGGGAGCGGGACTTCAGGAGCTTCTGTCGCGCGTCCTCCGCGGAGGGCAAGTCCACGACGCGCAACGTGCATTCGGTGCACGTGCAGCGAAGGCACGAGATGGGGGAGCGCGTGATCGTCGTCGACGTGGCGGCAAGTTCGTTTCTCCACACGATGGTGCGCACGATCGTCGGATCGCTCGCGCTCGTGGGCGAGGGCCTGCGTGAGCCCGCGTGGCTCGAGACGGTGGTGCAAGCGCGCGATCGCCGCGCCGCCGGTCCCACGGCGCCCGCCAAGGGCCTCACCTTCCAGGCGGTGCACTACGAGCCGAATCTCATCGTCCCATGGGAGCGTGCGTGATGGAGGTCTTCCTCGAGGGCCTTTGGGACGCGGTGCTCGACACCGTGGCGCTCGTCCCCTTCCTCTTCGCCACCTACCTCGTCATGGAGGCCATCGAGCATGCGGGCCTCGGCGCCTCAGAGCGCCTCATCCGACGCGCGGGCGTGGCGGGGCCCGTCGTGGGCGCCGTCCTCGGCATCGTGCCGCAGTGCGGTTTCTCGGCCATGGCTGCCACGCTCTATTCCGTGCGGGTGGTGACGGTGGGCACGCTCCTCGCCGTGATGCTCTCCACCTCCGACGAGATGCTCCCGGTTTTCGTGGCGCAGGGCGCGCCGGTCTCGCTCATCGTCGAGATCTTCCTCGTGAAGGTCGTGGTGGCGGTGGCGGCGGGCTTCCTCGTGGACCTTGCGGTGCGCGTGTGGTTCGGGCATCCGGAGAAGCCCGCGATCCACGATTTCTGCGAGCGCGAGGGCTGCCATTGTGCGGAGTGCGAGGAGGAGTGCGATGCGTGCCCTTGCGACGAGTGCGAGGGTGAGGCGCCTGCGCACGACCACGCGGCGACGCATGCGCACACGCACGACCATGCGCACGGCCACGGCTCCGCGCTGCGCGTGATCGTGACGTCTGCGATCTACCACACGGTGAAGGTGACGATCTTCATCTTCCTCGTCACCTGGGGCATCGACCTCGTGCTCGAGGCGGTGGGCCACGACGTGATCGCGGCCTTCTTCGCGCAGAACCCCGTCTCGGCCATCTTCGTCGCCGCGCTCGTGGGCCTCATCCCCAATTGCGGCGGCTCCGTCATCATCTCCGAGCTCTTCCTCGAGGGAACGCTCGCCTCGAGCGCCCTCATCGCGGGGCTCCTCTCCGGCACGGGCGTGGCGCTCCTCGTGCTCTTCCGCGCGAACCGCCACGCGGGCCAGAACCTCGCCATCACGGCGACCCTCTTCGGCGTGGGCGTGCTCGTGGGCTTCATCGTCCTTTGCTCGGGCTTCGTGTTTGCATAGTCATCAGTCTGCTTACGCCGTGGACCCACTTTTTCGGTGCCGTTGGGCACCGAAAAAGTGGGTCCACGGCGTAAAGTGATGGGCGGATTTGCGACAAAGAAGATGACGTCGGTACGGATGTTGGTTCATGTGACATGAAGGGTTGCGTTCGCGATCGTCCGTAATTCTCGTCGAGGTCCCGCGCTATCGTAGGGACGCTTCGCCGTCCGTCGTGGCGGTCTTGAGGGATACGTGGGAAGCGTAGGTACGCGAATGAAACACCACCGCTCTATCTTCGCCCTTGCCGTCGCGGCGCTCGCGGCTTTGCTCATGGGACTCGCCCCCGTGGTTGCGCGCGCGGATGATCCGAGCTCGGGCATCGTGATCCTCCACTCGAACGACGTCCACTGCGCGGGCTTGGAAACCAGTGCCAAGGCCATCGGCTACGCCGGCATCGCGCAGGCCGCAATCGACGCGAGGACCACCTACGGCGCGAACAACGTCACCCTCGTGGACGCGGGCGACGCCATCCAAGGACAGCCCATCGGCACGATTTCCAAGGGTTCGGACCTCGTGGACATCATGAACGCCGCGGACTACGACATCGCGGTCCCCGGAAACCACGAGTTCGACTACGGCATCCCGCAGCTGCAGACGCTGGCGAAATCCGCGGACTACCCCTACGTGTCCTGCAACGTGCTGAACACCGAGACGAACACGCCGCTCTTCGACGGCTATGAGCTCCAGACCTACATGGTCGACGGCGATCAGGTGGACGTGGCCTACGTCGGGATCACCACGCCCACGACACTCACCTCCGAGGCGCCCACCATCTTCCAGGACGCCTCCGGGAACATCATCTGGAGCTTCTACGGCGAGAACGACGGCCAAGCCCTCTACCAGCAGGTGCAGGAGACCGTGGATGCCGCGAAGGCGGCCGGCGCCGAGTACGTGATCGCCATCGCGCACCTCGGCAAGGACGCGTCCTCGACCGTGCCCGCGTGCTACACCTCGACCGCCGTCGTGGCGAACACGACCGGCATCGACGGCGTGATCGACGGCCACACGCATGAGATCTACAACGTGACGCTGCCGAACAAGAATGGCGAGATGATCCCCGTCGCGCAGTGTGGCACGCAGTTCCAAGCGTATGGCCAGATGACGATCACCCCCGACGACACCCCCGGCCCCGAGGACGTGAAGAGCGCGGTCACGGTTGCGGCGGATCTCTCCGAGCCGGTGGCTCAGGACGCGACGGTCGCCCAGGCGGTGGCCGCCAAGGAGGCTGCGCTCGAGGCTGAGCTTGGCCAGACCGTGGGCGCCTCCGAGGTGGGGCTCAGCGTGTACGGTCCGAACGACGAGGGCAATCCTTGGTGGTGGGTTGCGCGCATGCGCGAGACGAATCTCGGCGACTACGTGGCTGACGCCTATCGTGCGTTCCTCGACGCGGACATCGCCTTCATCAACGGCGGCGGCATCCGCGCGCCGCAAACCTGGGTGGAGCCGCTCGCCAACGGCACGTTCGGCAAAGCCGCAGGCCCCATCACCTATGCCGACTTCATCTCCGTGAACTCCTTCGCGAACAACCTCCAGCTCGTGGAGGTGTCCGGCCAGGACGTCCTCGACGCGCTCGAGTACAGCGTGCGCAAGCTCACGCCCGCGATGGACGATGAGACGGAGAACACCGGCTCCTTCCTCCAGGTGTCCGGCATCACTTTCACGGCGGACATCACGATCCCGAGCCCCGTCGTGGTGGATGACGATGATCACTTCGCGTCCGTGAATCCCAACCTCACACGTCGCGTGAGCGACGTGGAGGTGATGGGCGAGCCGATCGACCCGAACGGCACCTACCAGCTCGCCACCATCCCGCTCCTGCTCTCGGGCGACTACACGATGTTCGAGGACTGCACGTACCTCCGTGCGGACGCGGGGCTCGACTACGACGCGCTCGTCTCCTACGTGCGCGATGAGCTCGACGGCACCATCGGCAGCAGGTACGCGAACCCGAACGGCCAGGGCCGCATCAACCTCGTGGGCGCGCCGGTCACGGTCAGCCGCCTCTACAACCAGTGGAGCGGCGAGCACCTTTTCACGACCGACGTGAACGAGGTCCAGACGCTCGTCGGGCTCGGGTGGACGAACGAGGGCGCACGCTTCGCCGAATACGGCGACGTGGATCCCAGCGACGAGGATCCCTTCGGCCCCGATGCCACGCGCGTGATCGTCTACCGCCTGTGGAACCGCTACAACGGCGACCACCTGTTCACCACATCGCTCGATGAGGCCCGCGCTCTCGAGGAAGCCGATCCGGATGGCTGGACGTCCGAGGGCGTGGCGTTCTACGCGCCCAAGACGAGCGACGTGTCGGTCTATCGCCTCTGGAACTCCTACATCACCGCGAACGGTGGCGCGGGGAGCCATCTCTGGACCACGCGCGACTCCGAGGTGAAGGAGCTCACCGATCTCGGCTGGCAAGACGAGGGCCTCGGTTGGTACGCCATTAAGGCGTTCGGCTGATTTATCCAGTCGACGCTGCGAGACGCTGGATGCACCCGATCTGCGCGCGATTTTGGCCACTCACGTAGCGAAGTACGCTACGCCTCTCAAGCTATCTTGATGGGGCTAGTCGCTACTGCCGACCTGCATATCGTTGCATTCGCGACAGCCCACTGGGCTGTCGCGGGCCAAAATCCCACGCATCTCGGGCACCCCAGCGCCTCTCGCTTTCGTTTTTCGGATTCCCTCATTTCTCGATTGTCGGGACGAGGACTCACGCAAAACTCTTGCTGGCGATTTGCTTGTCAGGCGCCCGGGCAAAAGGAAAAGCCCCCGACCGCGAGGTCGGGGGCTTTGTGATCGTGCGAGGGGGTCCTTCAGGACCGTCGGGAAACTAGTCCCTCTTCACGCGGAAGGCGTCCATGCCGGCGTAGGTGGAGGCGTCGCCGAGCTCGTCCTCGATGCGGAGGAGCTGGTTGTACTTCGCCACGCGGTCGGTGCGGGCGGGCGCGCCGGACTTGATCTGGCCGGCGTTGGTGGCCACGGCGATGTCGGCGATGGTGGAGTCCTCGGTCTCACCGGAGCGGTGGGAGACGATGCACGCATAGCCGTTCTTGGTGGCGAGCTCCATGGCCTCGAGGGTCTCGGTGAGCGAGCCGATCTGGTTCACCTTGATGAGGAT
>CANPVI010000100.1 GCA_947581665.1 uncultured Atopobiaceae bacterium
AAGGATCGCCTCGCCTCCGAGTTCTGCCTCATCGCCGAGGATTGCCTCGGCAAGGGAGAGGCGTGGGTGATGTGCGGCTTCGAGCCCGAGGCCTCGCTCAACTTCCGCGGCTCGGCCGATGACGTGTGCTACGTGGAGGTGAAGGCCTTCGGCTCGCTCTCCTCGAATGGCACGAACGCCATGACGGGGCGCCTCTCGTCGCTGCTCTCCGGAGAGTTCGGCATCTCGCCCGATCGCATCTACGTGTCGTACTTCGACACGTCCAATTGGGGCTGGAACGGCGGCAATTTCTAGCTTTTGTTGAATTGTGCCCGCTCGTCGGTCTCTCGCCGACAAACCTTGGGGAACTGCCCACATTGGTGGCAAGACCCTCCCCGAGGAAAGGATGCACGCATGGGCAAGTTCGAAGTCTCCGTCAACGACAAGGGTGGCTACCACTTCGTCCTCAAGGCCACCAACGGCCAGGTGATCGCAACTTCGCAGGTGTACGCGAGCAAGGGATCCTGCCTTGACGGCATCGAGAGCGTGCGCAAGAACGCCCCCGGGGCCGAGGTCGTGGACCTCAGCATCGACAAGTAGTCCAGCGTTCGGATTCCATCCGCGCGATACGGGACCCGCTCCGGCGGGTCCTTTTTCATGGCAGGGTGGCGTACGCCACAAAGCCATCCGTGGCAGCTGCGTGCGGCAAAAGGCGCTCGGTGGCACGGCCGCATGCGGCAAAGGAAGCTCAATGTCACGGCCACGGTAGCGGAAGGCCCTGCGCGCGGCGCCGCGCGCTCCAGCGCATCGTACGCGGCGCAGTTGCGCACCCTTGGTGGCCGGCTTCGAGGAACGAAAGCGGCGAGGTATTACACTCGGGCGCATGAAGCTGGGGGAGGATATACGCGTAGCATGGACGGTGTTCTGTCGAGACGTGCGCCGCCTCGTGAAGAACCCCATCGCCCTCATCGTCGTCCTCGGCTGCTGCCTCATGCCGTCGCTCTACGCGTGGACCACGATCATCGCCAACTGGAACCCCTACGGAAACACCGGGGCCCTCAAGGTGGCCGTGGCGAACGCGGACAAGGGCGCCGAGAACGAGCTCGTCGGCGCGATCAACGTGGGCGACATGCTCGAGGAGGAGATGCGCAAGACCCCCTCCTTCGACTGGCAGTTCGTGGATGAGGACGTGGCCATGCGCCTCGTGGAATCGGGCGAGTGCTACGCGGCCTTCGTGGTGCCCGAGGACTTCAGCGAGGACTTCCTCAGCGTGCTCACGGGCGACTTCACCCGCCCCGAGCTCGACTACTACGTAAACGAGAAGGTGAGCGACACCGCGCCGGAGTTCACCGACGAGGGCGCCACCATCATCGAGGACGAGATCAACCAGACATTCGTCACCGTGGTGAGCGAGACGGTGATGAAGCTCGCCCAGAAGACGGGCACCCAGGTGGAATCCGGCGCCACGAGCGCCGAGGGCTCGCTCACCCGGGGCGTCCTCCAGGCGAAGGACGTGATCGCCACCACGCGCCAGGCCCTCGCGGACCTCGTGAGCGGGTTCTCGGGCGCGCAGGGCCAAGTGGAGGCCGCGAGCAGCGCCTTCGACGGCCTCCTCGGCGAGCTTCCCGGGCTCGCGAACGACGTGGAGGCGGCGAAGGACGATCTCGAGGCGCTGCGCGACGAGCTCGGCGCCTACGGGACCGAGCTCACGAGCGCGCTCTCGCAGGTGAGCCTCGACCTCGGCCAGGCCGCGAGTGCCGCGCAAGCCGCCGCGGCCAAGGCGCAGGCCGCCATCACGAAGGCCGAAGGCGCCACGTCCGCCGCGCTCGCCGGAGCCAAGCGCCTCGTGAGCCAAAACGAACAGATCCTCCAGACGCTCCGGGGGATTGCCGGGAACCACCCCGCCGTGGAGCAGGTGATCTCGCGTCTCGAGGCGGAAAACGCCGAGCTCGGCGAGACCGTGAGCGCGCTCGAGAACCTCGATTCCTCGCTCAAGGGCGTCCTCGACGAGATCGAGGGCGCCTCCGGCACGCTCACGACGGCGGCCGAGGACGCCGCCGCGCAACTCGGCGCGGATGCCGCGACGCTCCAAGACAGCACGATCCCCGCTCTCACGAAGAGCCTCGACGCCTTCGCCGACGCGCTCGGCACGCTCCACGGCGCCGTGCTCTCGCTCGAGCCCATCGTGAAGGACACGGTCTCCACGCTCGGGCTTTTGGATTCCACGCTCACGCAGGCCCAGACGGCGGCCAGCGCCACCGATGCCTCGCTCGCCTCCATCGAGGACGTGCTCTGCGGCGCCGCGGCCGACCTCCAGGCGCTCGCCACGTCCTCCTCGATGGAGGAGCTCGCCACCTACCTCGGGCTCGACCCCACCGAGGTAGGCGCGTTCATGGGTTCGCCGGTGAAGATCAAGACCATCGCTGAATACCCGGTGAAGAACTACGGCAGCAGCGTCGCGCCCTTCTACACGAACCTCGCGCTCTGGGTGTCGGGCTTCGTGCTCACGGCCGTGCTCAAGGTGGGCGTGGACGAGAGGGACGTGGCGGACCTGCCGCCGCTCACCACCACGCAGGCCTACCTCAGCCGCTGGATCCTCTTCATGATCCTCGGCCTCATGCAGGGCCTCATCGTCTGCGTGGGCGACCTCGTGATCGGCATCCAGTGCCTCTATCCCGTGGCCTACGTGTTCGCGGGGCTCGTGACGGTGTTCGTGGACGTGAACATCCTCTACGCGCTCGTCTTCACCATGCGCCACCTTGGCCGTGCGATCGGCGTCGTGCTCATCATCGTGCAGATCCCGGGCTCCTCGGGCGAGTTCCCGGTGCAGATGATGCCGCCCTTCTTCCAGGCCATCCACCCGTTCTTGCCCTTCACGTACAGCATCGAGGCCATGCGCGAGACCATCGGCGGCTTCTACGACGGACGCTACTGGGCCTGCCTCGCCATGATGATCCCCTTCGTGCTCATCGCGCTCCTCGTGGGGCTCGTGGGCGGGCGCTACGCCTACAACCTCAACGCGCTCTTCGACGAGGAACTCGCCGACACCGAACTCCTCGTCTCGGAGAACCCCGGCGCCCAAGTGCCGCACTTCCGCATCCGCCACGTGCTGCGCGCGCTCCTCGACATCCACGGCTATCGCTCGTGGGTGGAGGCACGCGTGGAGAAGTTCCACAAGACCTACCCGCTCCTGCTGAAGATCGGGTGGATCGCCATCGCGGCGCTCCCCCTCTGCACGCTCGCGCTCGCCTTCGCCGCCTCGGCGGACGCGGAGACGAAGGTCGTGCTCCTCTCGCTCATGGTGCTCGGGATCGTCGCCGTGGCCATCTACCTCATCGTCGTCGAGTTCATGGAGCACAACCTCGAGAGCCAGCTCGCGCTCTCGGAGATGGACCCGAAGAAAGTGCGCGAGAGCGTGGCCGCCGCACCCGAACCCGCCTCGCACACGGGCTCCGAGAGCCCAGGCGACACGAGCGTGCTCGTCGTGGGCGAGCCCGCAGACGAGCCCGACACGGTGCCGGACGCACCCGAAAACGAGCCCGCAGAGCCCGCCGAGGAAGACGGGGAGGCGGACCATGCGTAACATCTGGCGCCTCTTCACCTGCGATCTCATGTCGCTCAAGGCGAACGTGATCGCCGCCATCGTGGCCATGGGGCTCGTGCTCACGGCTTCGCTCTACGCGTGGTTCAGCCTGCTCGCCTTCTGGGATCCCTACGCGCAGACGGACGAGCTCTCCGTGGCCGTGGCGAACGCGGACGAGGGCTACGAGAGCCAGCTCTTCCCCACGAGCGTGAACACTGGCGATGCCGTGGTGAACGCGCTGCGCGCAAACGACGAGTTCCACTGGGTCTTCACCACGCCCGACGATGCCATCGAGGGCGTCAAGGCGGGCGAGTACTTCGCCGCGCTCGTGATCCCCGAGGACTTCAGCAAGAACCTGCTGCAGGTGTTCTCCGATCCCGCGGCGAAGGTCGAGGGCTCCACCATCGACTACTACGTGAACCAGAAGATGAACGCGGTGGCGCCCGAGCTCACCCAGGAGGGCGCGTTCGACCTCCAGCACGAGGTGAACACGCAGTTCGCGAAGGTCGTGGCCGACGTGGCACTCGGCACGGCGTCCGATCTCATGAGCTTCATGGACGGAGACGGCGTGAACGCCTACGGTACGCGGCTCTTGGGCACGCTCGACGAGACCCTCGCCGACCTCGACGAGGCCACCGAGGGCACGAGCGCCTTCGCCGACCTCGCGGGCTCGAGCGCCACGCTCCTCGAGGCCACGGGCGACGTGCTTGACGAGCTCGGGACCATCGACGAGACCGTCCAGCCGCTTTTGGACGAGGCACAGGACGGGCTCTCCGAGGGAGCGACGGCGCTCGGCAGCGTGGAGGGGATTTTGAACTCGGCGCTCTCCGGCACGCAGGCGGCCCTGGACAAGCTCGATGCCGCCGTGAACGGCGTGCTCGACGCCGCGAACGCCGCAGTGCCCGCAAGCCAGCAGGTGCTGGACGACGCCTCGGCCGACGCGTCGGATCTCGCCTCGGCCTACGCCGAGATCCGCGACGCCGTGGCGGCGATCGATCCGAACAGTCCTGCCCTCGGCGCCATCGACCAGGCGATTTCCGTGCTCACCACCCTCTCGCAGGACCTCTCCCAGGCTTCCGAGGACCTCGGGCAGGGCGCCGCGAACATCGAGGCCGATCGCGCGAAGGTCGAGCAGGAGATGGCCGCCGCGCGGCAGGCGATCGATTCGCTCAGGAACTCCGCGTCCGGTGCCATCGCCGCCGATGCGAAGGCGCTCGAGGGGCGCCTCCAGACGATCCGCGACCGCGCCCTCGCACTCGGAGCGCGCGCGTCATCGGAGGCGGAGGACCTTTCCGCGACCGCCGAGACCCTCTCCGGCGACCTCTCCCAGGTGGAGGCCTCGCTCGACACTATGTCCACGACGCTCCAGCGCACCCGCGAGCGCCTGGGCTTCGCGCGCGACAAGCTCGCCGAGGCCCTCGCCTCGGGCGACCTCGAGCAGATCCGCGAGATCATCGGCTCAGACCCGGGTGGCCTCGCGAGCTTCCTCTCCTCGCCCACCGTCCTCGAGCGCCACGAGGTCTTCCCGATGGCGAACAACGGTAGCGCGATGGCTCCCTTCTACCTCTCGCTTGCCATTTGGATCGGCTGCATCTTCGAGGTGGCGCTTGTGCGCACGAGCGTCTCCGACGAACGACGGGCAAAGGTGGAGGCGGCCACCGGCAAGCCCCTCACCGCCAACCAGTGCTACCTCGGCCGCTACTTCACCTTCGCGCTCATCTCCCTCTGCCAGACGACGATCCTCATGCTCGGCGCGATCCTCTTCCTCAGGATCCAGTGCGATCATCCGTTCCTCTTGATCGCGAGCGGCTGGGTGGCGTCGCTCGTCTTCTCGAACATCATCTACACGCTCGTGCTCTCCTTCGGGCGCGTGGGCGAGGCACTCGCCGTCGTGGGGCTCGTGGCGCAGATCGCGGGCGCGGGCGGCGTCTTCCCGGTGCAGGTGTCAGGTCCCGTCTTCGTGGCCATCTATCCGTGGCTTCCGTTTTCGCACTCCATGCTCGCCTTCGAGAGCTGCATCGCCGGCATCTACGGAAACCAGCTCATCGTGGCGCTCGCGGAGCTCGCGGCGCTCATCATCCCGTTCTTGCTCCTCGGACTCGCGCTCAGGAAGCCCATCATCAAGCTGAACGAGTACGTGGACGAGAAACTCGAGGCCACCCACCTGATCTACAAGGAGTAGTCCACGTACGCCGCATGGCCTGCTCTTCGGTGCGCTACCCGCACCGAAGAGCAGGCCATGCGGCGGAAAGGACCTTTGGAGCCGATGACAGGAATCGAACCTGCAACCCACTGATTACAAATCAGTTGCTCTACC
>CANPVI010000101.1 GCA_947581665.1 uncultured Atopobiaceae bacterium
GAGCCGATCTCGGAGCTGACGGCCGCCGACGATGGTCCCCTCGCGGCCGACGAGCGGCGAGGTGGACGCCTCGAAGACGACGGCCATGGTGGGCGGGTCGATGCGGATGGGCGCGAGCTCCTGCGGGTCCTCGGGGCTCGTGAGCACGTCGCCGATGTCGACGCCGTCGACGCCCACCACGGCGCAGATGTCGCCCGCCGTGACCTCGCTCGCGTCCTGGCGGCCGAGGTAGTCGAAGGTGGAGAGCTGCTTCACGGTGGCGCTCTCCCGCTCGCCGTCGTTCTTGAGCACGAGGACGCCCTCGCCCGCGTGGACGGTGCCGGAGAACACGCGCCCGATGCCGATGCGGCCCACGTAGCTCGAGTGATCCACCGTCATCACCTGCATCGCGAGCGGCGCCGCGGGATCGGCGTCGGGCGCGGGCAGCCACTCGATGATGGTGTCGAGGAGGGGCAGCATGTCCATGTTGCCGTCATCGGGCTCGAGGCGCGCGTAGCCGCGTGAGGCCGAGGTGTAGACCACGTGCTCGAGCGCGAACTCGAGCTGCTCGTCGCTCGCGCCGAGGTCCATCATGAGGTCGAGCGAATCGTTCACCGCGCGCTCGGGGTCGGCGCCGTCGCGATCGATCTTGTTCACCACGAGGAGCACCTGCAGGCCCGCGTCGATGGCATGGCGGAGCACGAAGCGCGTCTGCGGCATGGGGCCCTCGTAGGCGTCCACCAGAAGGAGCGCCGAGTCCGCCATCTTGAGCACGCGCTCCACCTCGCCGCCGAAGTCGGCGTGGCCGGGCGTGTCGATGACGTTGATCTTCACGCCGGAGTAGGTGATGGAGATGTTCTTCGCGAGGATGGTGATGCCGCGCTCGCGCTCCTGGTCGTTCGAATCGAGCACGCGCTCCGTCACCTGCTGGTTCTCGCGATAGGCGCCGGTTGCGCGAAGCAGCTGGTCGACGAGCGTGGTCTTGCCATGGTCGACGTGCGCGATGATGGCGACGTTTCTGAGCTGCTCCTGAAGCATGCGGCCTCCCTCGTCTTGCCCTCGGGAATGGTAGGGCAACGCGCGTCAAGAGGACAAAGACGCAGGACCGTCCAAATACTTACGCGGCGGAAAGGGATGGATGCCTGGCTACGTAGCTGGTTCGGACTAGAGGAGCGGCTCGACCTCGCCCGCGGGGAGCGGGTCGGTGAAGGTGAGCGCCTCGCCTTTGCCGAGGCCGGAAACCAGCTGGTAGGAGCTCCATGCGGCCGGCGCGCCCTTCTCGCCGAACTCGCAGATGAGGGCGTCGTGGTAGCCGGGCGAAAGTGCGGGGGCCGCGCCCGGTGCGTCCTCGGCCACCTCACGCGCGGCGACGGCGCCGAGGTAGCAGATGGCCCAAGCCACCGGCTCGCCGAGCGCCTCGCGATCCACCGTGCCGGCCGCGAGGCCCTCCACCCAGCTCCGGGCCCACTCGAGGCCCTCGTCTGCGGGCGCGACCGAGGAGCCGAAGGTGAGGCGCTCGTCGGCGGCGTCCACGACGCTCGCGACCACGCCGAGCTCGCCCGTGTCGGCGAGCGTGTCGAGCGCCTCCCCGATGAGGGTGGTTGCGAGCTCGTCCAGCCGCGCGCTCACCGCTCCCTGCTTGGCCATGGCGCCTCCTCCATTCGCAAGTACTCCCGCCCCGAGGGTAGCGGGCGATCGGAGCTTATGCCAAATCCCCTCGTCCGGTCTTTGGGCCGTGGACCCACTTTTTCGGTGCACGAGCGCGCCGGAAAAGTGGGTCCACGGCCTAAGGGTTCAGGTAGCCCAGCGGCCAAAGGCGATGGCATGCGCGACCCCCGCAGGGCGCGTGGCCGCTGCGGGGGTCGGGTTACCTTACTTGTGGACCGTGCGGGCTAGTTCGTGCCGCGCCAGGCCACGTCCTCTTGGTGATACCCGAGGCCGACAAGGGTCGCGATCTCGGTCTCGCCCACCGCGCAGGTGTGCTTTGCGGGGCCGTCGGCCGCGTACGGGTTGTAGAAACGATGCATCACCTTCGCACCCGCAGCATCCGAGTAGAACGCCGGCTCACCATTGAAGTCGAGCTGCCAGCCAAGGCCCTTGAGACCATTCACCTCGCTTTCCGAAGAGGTGTAGAGGTGCTCGTGGCTCCACGGGTTGTAGAGGCGATAGACCGGCACCTCGGACCAAGACGGCACGGAGAACTCGTTGCCCTTGGTCTCGTCGTTCCAGCCTTGCCCCACGAGCGCGTCGCGCTCGGTCTTGCTCGTGGTGTAGAGGTGCTCGAAGCTCCACTGGTTGTAGAGGCGATACTGCGCCACCGGCTCGCCCTCTGGGTTGTCGGGATCGAAGCCATCGGGCGTGGCGTCGACCTCCACGAGAAGGCCGTACATCGCCGAGGCGTGCGTCGCCGTCGCGGCGCGCACGATGACGAACTCGCAACTGCCCTCGCGCAGGCCGGTGATGGTCACGTCGTTGCCCTCCACCTCGGCATACGCGATGTCGTGGTTATTGGAGATGGCGATGATGCCACCGTCGCCCTCGCCACCGACCGTGATGGTCGTGGGCTTGTCGCCGGGCACGATCTCCATCGAGAGCTGGTCGAGCTCCACGCTGGATTCGGCTTTGTCGAGCGTCGTGCCGCCCTTGGCCTTGGAGTTCTCGAAGGAGGACATGGCCAGGTCGAGCGTGTTCTTCGTGTGGTCGATGTGCTTCTGCGTGCCCGCAGCGTTGGTGAGCTCGTTCTGGCCATGCACGATGGCACGCTCGAGGACGTTGATCACCTGCGGCTTCACCCAATCCTGCGTGGGCGGCACATCCTTGCCGTCCTCCGAGCTCACGGCCGTGGTCATGAGGTTGTTCGCGTCGAGAAGCGTCTCGCCGAGCGGCTTGAGGTCGATTGCAGGCTCAGTGGCAGCGCCGCCGGTGCCGCCACCAGCGCCGCCACCGCCACCGGCGCCACCGCCACCGATGCCACCGCCGCCCGTACCACCGCTACCGGTGTCGGGCGTGGTCGCCTTCATCGGGATTTCGGTGCCCTTGATTTGCTCATAGTTCGTGTTGGTGGGCGTGTAGGTCCAGTGGTATTCCTGGCCGGCGACGATGTCTTGGTTGGGGTTGTCCCACTGTGCGGAACCGCCGAGTACGTCGCCGTCGTAGCCGACGATGCTGCTGCAGTCGAACGTGTAGCTCGAGAGCCTCGTGCCACTCCCCTTGATCGTGGGCTTACCGATGGGCTTCGCCGGGGTGATGATGAGCGTGCCACCAACCTCGTTGTTCGCGTACGCGCTCGTGGGTGGTACGGTGGCCACGACCTTGTAGTCGTAGGTGCCCGCATCCACCGGCGCGCTGGCCGTGAAGGTGTTCTTCCCGTGCGGGCTGTAGGTGACGGAGTAGTCGCCGTTGGGATCCCCCAGCTCCACCGACACGCCGTGCGAATTCTTGTTGTAGATGCCGGACGTGCCCGAGACCGCGATCTTCACGCCCTCTTTGTCGCTGACGGTGACCTTCGCCTTGCCGGTCGTGGTGGTGTAGCAGGCCGATTCGATCGGGTTGAAGGTGACGTCGTATTCCTTCACCTCGCCCGAATTGCCACTGATGGTTTCCATGGGCTTCGACCACGTGATCTTGCCCGTGACGCTCTTTTCCGGCCAATTCGGGTTCGTCGCGGTCACGATGTCATCGCTGAGGTCGATCGAAGAGAGCTGGCTCCCCGCCTTGCCGGTGCCCGCGGTGATGGTGTCGAACTTCGGTGTGGCCTTCGTGACGAGGACTTGGCTGGTCGTGGACACGGTGTAGTTCTCGTTGCTGGATTTCGCGGTGATCGCGTAACTCGCCGGAACGGCATCGCGCGCCGTGCCGCCACTTGTGAGCTCCGTCGCATTGACCGTGTCGCCCGCCACGACGCCTACCTGCACCTTGACTTCACTGGGCAGCGAGAGCTCCTCGCCGTAGGCCTTCGAGGTCGATTCATCCACCACGAACGTCACCGGCTTCGGGCTGATGGTGAGGAAACCGTCCCACGTGCCGGCGAGGATCTGGTTCTTGTGGTCGGTGTCGACGCTCACGTGGACCGCGTACGTCCCCGCATCCTTGGGGAGGGTCTGCTTGCCGTCGTAGGTGACGATGACTTGACCCTCGCCACTCCTGCTAACCGTCACTTCCTGGTTCTGCCCGTTGTAGACGAGGTTCGTATTTGACACGCTGATGTTCGGGCGATTCGTGTACTCGGGGATGTTGATCGTGACTGGTACGCTACTCGTCATCGTTGCGTAGTTGCTGTTTTCCGGGACGAATATGTACGCAAAGGAATCGCCTGAGCTCGATGCGGGCGGCGTGAAGTTCGAGTACTGGAACGTTGCCGTGCCCTCTACCTCGAGGTTGCGCTTGTAATTGTCTATGTACCTCACCTTGATTTTGGAGACGCCAAGGTTTTGGCCAAGTTCAATGGGATCCGCCTCGACCGAGACGCGCGCCGGGTACTGCTGCTTCACCGTGATGGTCATAGAAGGGATGTTCGCCGGCTCATACTTGCCCCCGCCCGAGTAGTCCGGCGTGACCGTGTGCACGCCTACACCGGTGCTGTCGCTCAGCGCTTCGCACGTGAGGCCGAAATCCGCGAGCGTGTGGGTTCCACCGTAAACGTCAGTGACCTTCACTGAACGAGCGGATATGGTTTGGTTGTACTGGCGCTCAACCGAGGCGATATTTTCAATGCCGAGCTTATCGGGCAGGATCGTCACCTTGATGGGGATTTGGGTGACATAGCTCCCACCCACACGGCCGTAGTTCCAGACGTCGGTGTGGACACCAGCGCTAAGTCCATTCTCCGCCACATAGGTAAGGGTGAAGCTCTTCGAGGTCTCGCTCGAGAGGGTGAACTCCTTGTAATCGGTGGGATCCGCCTTCCAGAACTTCCCCTCCGGCGTATTGTTCATTTTGAACAGCACGTCTTTATCGGTGTTGTTCGTGAAGGTGATGGTAAACGTCTTTTCTACGGGATCTTCGCCCTTCTTCACCTCACCGAAATCCACCCCGCCTATCGGGTCGTAGGTCACGCCTCTCGCTGGCTCGGCGAGCGGTATCGCCACGCCATCGGCGTTGCTCACCGTCACGGTGATGCCATCGGCGGCCTCCGCCTCGGCGAGGGTGGGCGCTTGGATGGCGGCGAAGGCGCCGAGGCCCACGAGGGCGGCTGCGAAGGCCGCCGCAAGGACTTTCTTCATGCGTTTCAAGGTGGCTCCTCTCGGGGAGTGCCATGGGGCGTGGATAGGCAACGAGCGCTGCGGGAACTTCGCCCACCCCGCAGTCGCTCGCGTGCCGAGGCTCTCTCCAGACCCCAGCGCGCGGTTTTTAGATACGGGGAAGTGTACGTGGCGTGAACTATGCCCGGCAAGCGGCATTCAAGAACCGATCACCGGAGTACACAAACGCATCACGGAAGGCGCACACACGGCGCCGTGCGTCCGTGCTAAGGAAGCTCGCACCTTCCTCCCGCAGAGCCGCGTGCCGAGCGTTGACGCACCGCACGCACCACCACTCGGATATCATAATTCTGATATTCCACGAGGCCACTACCCAAGGAGCGAGCCGTGAACATACGTCCCGTGTCCGATCTCCGCAATCACTTCCCGGACGTGGAGCGGGAGGTGCGGCAAAGCGGACCCGTCTTTCTCACGAAGAACGGCGTGGGGACGATGGTCATCATGAGCATCGACCAATTCGACCACCTCAACGGGACCGTGGAATCGGCGCTCGATGTGGCGGATGCGCAAGCGGCCTCCACGGACCTTCGCCTCGCCCACAGCGAGGTCTTCGATGCGGTGCGAAAGGGCCTTGGCCATGTCTGATGGGCCGTATGACCT
>CANPVI010000102.1 GCA_947581665.1 uncultured Atopobiaceae bacterium
GTCGAACTGCTCGGTGGTGTGGTCGGCGAGCGTCACGCCGGAGGCGGAGGCCTGGGCGTTGTTCACGAGCACGTCGATGCCGCCGAACTTCTCTACGGTCTCGTCGATCACGCGCTGGACGGTGGCCTTGTTGTCGCCGTCGGCGGAGACGTCGGCCTGCACCCAGTGCACCTTCACGCCGTGCTCGCTCTCGAGGCGCGCCTTGGCGTCCTCGAGCTTGGCGATGTTGCGGCCGGTGATGGTGATGTTGGCGCCCTCCTTGGCGAACGCTGTGGCGATGCCGTAGCCGATCGAACCCGCGGAGCCGTCCTTCAGGCCCGCGAACCCGCCGCCGGTGATGATGACCGTCTTGCCAGTGAAGAGACCCATGGAGCTTCCTTTCGCTTGGGGCCTGCGCGTGCGTGGGTGCGCCGCCACAACGCTTCTTTGCGAAGCGCGATCGCAGGGGCGCGCACGCGCATCGGCCGCGAATGATGTCGTGTATACGGTACTCTCTAAGGTCACGAATTGCGCGGTGCAATCGTTTCGCGGGGGCCTTCCTGAGCGGGGGAAAGGACGGTCGTGTTCAGCCAGCCCATGGGCATAGAGGAGTTCTCCTTCGTGTACGCCACGGCGCTCGCCGTGGTGGCTGTGGGCGTGGTGGCGCTCCTCTTCGGGCAGTGCATGATGATGGGGCGCATCGGGCGCCACTGGTGGCAGGGCCTCGTCCCCGGCTACAACCTCTACCTGCTGTTTTCCGGCGCACGCCTGCAACTGCTCTTCCTCGTCTACCTTGCGTGCGCGGTGGCGTGCTACGGCTTCTGGGTGATGGAGGAACCGGAGATCCAGGACCTCATCTGGATCCCCATCGCGCTCGGGGTGCTCATCATCATGTACGTCTCGCTCGCGCTCGCGCAGCGCATGCACCTGGGCATCGGCTGGCAGATCGTGGCCTTCCTCGTGCCGTCCTACGCGTGGGTCCTCATCGGGCTCATGGGCGTGCGCGTGGATGACGAGTGGTATCCGTGGACGGTGCGGCCGTTCGTGCGCCTCGAGCACTGCTTCTTCAGGCACCGCCCGTGGGAGTTCGATCGAAAGACGGGCAGGCCGTTCGGCTACGGGGACGAGGAGCTGCCGGGGGACGACGAGTTCGAGGACGAGTTCGAGGATGGTGAGCCGCCTGTGGACGAGCTGCCGGTGGACGAGCTGCCGGAGGGCGTAGGCGACTTCGACGGGGAGGAACCGCTCGAGGGCGAGGGCTTCGTGGACGCCGAGGACGTTGAGGACTTCGAGTATGCCGAGGACGCTGAAGCCGATGCGAGCGCCGAGGCCGATGGGGTCGCTCAGGACGAGCCGGCAAAGCCGCGCGGGCGGCGCCTGAGGCGCCATCACACGATGGCGATGGAGAGGCTCGAGCCGCAGGTCGAGCTCGAATCGGAGCCCGAACCGGAGCTCGAGCCCGAGCCCGAACCGGAGCCCGAGCCCGCTCGCGACGACGAGCTCGGCGAGCCGGAGACTACTCCCGTACCCTTAGGGGAAGACGCAGGGATAGACGCGCCGAGCGAGGCGCCCGCGTCGCTCGAAACAGAGGTGCACACCATGGGCGAAACCGCGCACGATCCCACAAGGCACGAGGAAACACCGAGCTCAGAGCCCGCATTCCACGGCGGGGAGTTCGACCCCGTCGGCGACGCGGGCGCAGAGGCCGCAGCCGAGCGCGGCGCCGATCGCGAGATCGAGGACTTCGTGGACGAGGAGGCGGAGCTCGCCGACATGACCGAGGCCACTGGCGGCGTCCAGGACGATGACCTCTCCGACGAGGTGAACAGCCGGCTCGAGGGAATCTACGCCGAGGAGCTCGGCTTTCCCGGCGTCACCCAGGCGGTGGACGACGAAGAGGCCGTCTACATGGAAAGCGACGCCTCCATCGCGCGCGAGGAGATCCTCGAGGAGACGCACGATGAGCCGAACCCCACGGGCTACCAGGCGCGCCACCTCGCCGCGCTCGCCGATGGGTTCGAAGCCGAGGAGACGGCGCGCAAGGCCGCCGAGGACTCAGAGTTCAAGAAGGAAAAGGCGAGCTACGAGGCCAAGCATACGAAGGCGAAGCCCAAGCCCAAGCACGCCGCCCCGCCCAAGAACCGCTGACGTGCCCATGGCCCTTCCCGCACCCTCCCCATCGAGCACCCGCACCACCAACGCGCAATGCCGCGCGGTGGTGCGCGTCCTTCTCGCCCTCGTGTGCGCGTTGTGCGTCCTCCCGCTGCTCAGCGCCTGTTCGAGCGCCGAGAGCGGCGCGAGCACCCCCGCCGCCCCCACCACCGAGGAGGAGGCGAAGGCCTCGGTTGGCGGCGAGCTCAAGGTGCACTTCTTCGACGTGGGGCAGGGCGACTGCCAGTTCCTCGAGTTTCCCGACGGCACGACCATGCTTATCGACGCCGGTCCCACCGACGCGGGCGAGGGCGTGGTGCAGAAGATCAAGGAGCTCGGCCACGATTCGATCGACATCCTCGTGGCGAGCCACCCCGACTCAGACCACATCGGCGGCCTTCGCTACCCGCTTCGTGAGATGAAGGTCGGCGAGGTCTGGGCACCGGACGCCTCGAAGGACACCTACGCCTACGAGAAGTTCCTGAAGGCCGTGGACGGCCAGGGCCTCACAATCAACAAAGCCGAGAGCGACACGACTATCAGGGAGGGCGAGGGCTACTCCATCGAGTTTCTCGGCCCCGACATGAGCCGCCAGCGCGACGACCTCGACTCCAACTCCTTCTCGACGATCATCCGCGTGCAGTTCGGCGACACGTCCTTCCTCTTCACTGGCGACGCCTACAAAGACCAGATAGATCGCGCCGAGGAGGACTACGTGGACGTGCTCAAGGTGGCGCACCACGGCTCCTACTCCGGCACGGACGAGAAGCTCATCGAGCAGATCCAGCCGAGCATCGCGATCATCCAATACGCCGAGGACAACCCCTATGGCTACCCGCACGACGAGGTGCGCGCGGCCCTCGAGGGCGTCCCGACCTACGGCAACGCCGAGAACGGCGACATCACGGTCACTTCGGACGGCTGGAGCCTCGATGTGCTTCTGAGCAGGGGTGATGCGCTGTGGTGATCGATCGCTTCGAGGGCGAGTGGGCCGTTTGCGAGAGCCAAGCGGGCACGATCTACCACGTGCCGCGCGCCTCGCTGCCGAAGGATGCGCGCGAGGGCGACGTCGTGGTCGCCTGGGGCAACGGCCGCCTCAGCGTGGACGCCGCCGCGACGGCGTCCCGCAGCGCCCGCGTCCAAGCCCTGCATGACAAGCTGTTCAGGGACTGATATACTTGCCACTCGCACTTCCCATATTGCGGGGTGGAGCAGTCTGGTAGCTCGCCGGGCTCATAACCCGGAGGTCGGTGGTTCAAATCCGCCCCCCGCGACCAACATTTCTTGCAGGTCAGCTGGCTCACATCGAGCCGCTGGCCTGTTCTCGCGTAGGACGTGTGTCGCCTTTGCCCTCCTTGGGCTGCGCAACGTACACCCTTAGGGGATTGAGTGCTCGTCGAGGAGGAAGTCGACGAGGCCGAGCACGAGCACGCCGTTGGGCTCCACTGAGCGACCTCGCTGGTCGGCCACGATGATGGCTTTGGGATAGGCATCGCCGATCTCCTGAAACGGTCGCATCTCGCGCTCGTACACGCCCTCGCCTTCGAGGCTCCAGACCACTTGCACGTAGACACGCGACCCCAATCCGTCGGCCACAAAATCGCACTCATCGCGCCGGTACTCGCGCTTTCCCTTCCGCATCGCGCGCACCGTGACGCGTCCCACGTGCACGCCATACCCACGCACGGTGAGCTCGTTGTAGACCACGTTCTCGGCAAGCCTTCCCCGGTCGAGGCGCGGGAAATCGAGCACGGCGTTTCGGAGCCCCACGTCTTCGAAGTAGTACTTCATGCTCGGATTGAGGATCTCCTTGCCAGCCAGCTCCGCTTGCGGCACGGCGTCCACGATGAAGGATTCGGAGAGGTCGCGCAGGTACTCGATGGTGGTCGTAGAAGAGATATCGGAGCCGGCCGCCGTGAGGCCACGGGTGATGTTGGCCGCGCTCGTGAGGTTTCCCACGTTCGAAGCGAGATAGCGAGCGAGCGCGTCCATCTCCGCGGGCCGGCGGATGCCGTAGCGCTGGATGATGTCGGCTGAGTAGGTACCGTCGAAGAGCGAGTCGAGATAGCGCCGGCGCCAGCGCTCATCGGGATTCAGCACGACATCGGGCATGCCGCCATAGCGGAGGTATTCGTCGAGGAACTCCGCCGGGCTCTCCTCGCGAAGACTGGCGACCTCTTCAAAGCTGAAGGGATGGAGCCGAATTTCCTCGCCCCTCCCCCGAAACTCGGTGAGGATGTCGGTGGAGAGGAAGCGGGAATTGCTCCCCGAAACGTAGACGTCGAGATTGCCCCTGTTGAGAAAGCCGTTGAGCACGTCGTACACGAGGGGTCGCGCGACGTTGATCGCGCGGAACTCCTCAGCCGAGATCGCCTGCTGGATCTCGTCGATGAGGACGTAGTGCGTTCGTTCGTCCACGATGCGATCGAGCACGTAGTGGTAGAGCCGATCCGGATCCCTCAGCTCGCGGTCGTCCGGCTCGTCGAGGCGGACCTCGATTACCTGCGCATCATCCACGCCTTGGGAGCGCAGATACTCGCGGAAGAGGTGGAAGAGCAGGAACGTCTTCCCGCAGCGACGGATGCCCGTGATGACCTTCGTCTGGCCGTCTTCCATGGCCGCGATGAGTTCGTTGAGGTAGCGATGGCGCTCGATAATGGACATGGCTCCCGATTCTGGTGCTGGCATTGACGGTACCTCTGGAATGGTCAGTGCTTTCTACTGGATGATTTTAGCCAATTGGCTACTTTCATCTATTGGATGATCGTGGCCAATTGGCTAAATCCATCCAGTAGAGAAGGCCGCCCTTCGGGCGCGGGCTGATGGATCGTCTCGTGCGGCAGTGCCTCGCCCGCTTCGAGCGGAACGCGACCTATCGCTCGTCGTAGACGCTTGTGCGGTGGCCGATTTTGAATGCCTCTATGACGAGCTCGCTGTCGTGGATGAGGCAGAGGACGCGATATGCGCCCACTCGATAGCGCCATTCCCCGCTGCGATTGCCGGCGAGGGCCTTGCCATAGCGTCGCGGATCATCGGTGCCTTCGAGGTGCTCGCCGATCCAACTCGTAATCCGTCGGGCGGTGAAGCGATCGAGGTGCTTGAGCTGCCGAAGCGCGGCGCCCGTATAGACCACCGAATAGGTCATCGGAGCCCAAGCTCCTCGAGCACCTGGGCATGCGTATAGCGCACGCCGTCATCTTCGGCGATTGCCTCTTTTAGCTCGCGAAGGTCGGCCTCTTCCTCGATCTTCTCGAACACCGCCTCGCGAATGAACTCGGAGATGCTCTTGCCTTCGAATTCTGCGTAGCGGCGGATGAGCTTCGCGTCGCCGTCGTCCACCCTGAGCGTCATCGTGGTCATCATGCTCGCCCTCGCCTGCGTGGGATCATGAGAATACATTGTAATCATTCGAGCCACGCGTCGCCGGCGACCTTTATCGCGCAACCGAGCTCGGCGTTGGATGGCTGTCTGGCCGCTCTTTCGCATCTCGGGTGGCATGATGCAGCCTCTATCGCATCTCGGGTGGCACATGCCAGCTTCTTTCGCATCTCGTGTCACGCGTCCTCCTCCTTCGCACGCCGATCAGACCACATAGGGCCTTCGGCCGTAACATGCGCGCGGCCAAGGCGTCTACGTGCCACCAATCGTGCGAAGGAG
>CANPVI010000103.1 GCA_947581665.1 uncultured Atopobiaceae bacterium
CTCGCGCCTCTCGCAGGGCGAGTTCTACGCGCTGCCGCAGTCGCCGCAGCTCCTGAAGGAGCTCCTCATGGTGGCCGGAGTCGAGCGCTACTATCAGCTCGCGAAGTGCTTCCGCGACGAGGACCTGCGCGCCGACCGCCAGCCCGAGTTCACGCAGCTCGACCTCGAGATGTCGTTCGTCACCGCCGATGACGTGATGCGCGCGATGGAGGTCATGCTCAAGGCCGGTTTCGCCGAGGTGGGCATCGACTTCCCCGCGCCGCTTCGCCGCGTGCCGTATTGGGAGGCCATGGAGCGCTGGGGCACGGACAAGCCCGACACGCGCTTTGGCATGGAGCTCGTGGACGTGACGGACATCTTCCAAGGCTCCGAGTTCAAGGTCTTCGCCTCGGCTGCGAATTCCGGTGGCGTGGTGAAGTGCCTGAACGCGAAGGGTGCCGGCAAGTGGCCGCGCGCGCAGATCGACAAGCTCGCCGACGTGGCGAAGACCTTCGGCGCGAAGGGCCTCGCGTGGATCGCCTTCCGCGAGGACGGCTCGATGAACAGCCCCATCGTGAAGTTCTTCTCCGATGGGGAGATGGCGGCGTTGCGCGAGCGTGCCGAGGTGGAGCCGGGCGACCTCGTGATGTTCGCCGCCGCCGATCGCCTCGCCGCCTGCGAGATCCTCGGCGGCATGCGCAGCCACATGGCGGACGCGCTCGGCATCGAGCGCGAGGGCCACGACTTCCTCTGGGTCGTGGACTTCCCGCTCCTGCAGTACGACGAGCGCGAGCGCCGCTACACCGCGAACCACCACCCCTTCACGCAGCCTTTCGAGGACGACCTCGAGAGGCTCGAGGACGATCCGCTCTCCGTGGGCTCGTGGACCTACGACTTCGTGATGGACGGCTACGAGGCCGGTGGCGGTGGCCTTCGTATCCACGACCCCGCGCTGCAGCTTCGCATCCTCGAGTTCATGGGGATCTCCCGCGAGGTGGCCGAGGAGCAGTTCGGGTTCCTCCTCGAGGCGCTCGGCTTCGGTGCGCCCCCGATGGGCGGCTTCGCCCTCGGCGTCGATCGCGTGTGCATGCTCTGCGTGGGTGCCCCGTCGATCCGCGACGTCATGGCCTTCCCGAAGACGGCCTCCGGAGCCGACCTGATGATGGGCGCCCCGAGCGAAGTCTCCCTGAGGCAGCTGAGCGAGGTGGGGATACGACTCGCATAAGTGTCCGCATAAGACAAATGAGACAGAAGGGACGGTCCTTTCGTCTTGCAAGACGAAAGGACCGTCCCTTCTGTCTTGTGGCACGCATGAGTATCCGCAGGTAGAACCCAATGTTTTGGAAAATTGTCAACTTTGGTTGACTTTCAGGTTGCACGCCGTATACTGAGCCCCGAGAAGAAAGTTAACCAGCGAGAACTTTTAGGAGCCAGAGCATGGAAGCGGTCCTCTCTGCCACCACGGGCAAGAACGCGGCCCCCGCGATCGTCCACGGCGCCTCGCTGCCCCTTTCCATGGTTCCCACGGGAAAGACCGTCCAGGTCGCGCGGGTGCGCGGCAAGGAGGACTTCACGCGCCACCTCGCGAACCTCGGCTTCGTCGAGGGCGCGCAGGTGCGTGTGGTGAATCAGGTGAACGGCGACCTCATCGTGAACGTGAAGGGCTCGCAGCTGGGCCTTGATCGCGACACGGCGCGTCGCATCGTCACGGCGTAAGCGCTCCAGCGCCCGGGTTCAAGGCCCGGGCGTTTCATTCCCAATTTCATTCGGCAAAGAGAGAGGCCCCGAAGCGGGGGTCGGCGTTCGCGTGGCCAAAGCTCGACCCAATCAGCCATGCGGCGCCCTGAGAGAGGAGAACCTATGGCGGAGGTTCCCATGGAAAGGACCTTGAAGGACGTGCCCGTGGGCGCGAGCTGCGTGGTGAGGAAGCTCACCGGCACGGGTGCGGTGAAGCGGCGGATCATGGACATGGGGCTCACGAAGGGTACGCGCGTGACGGTGCGCAAGGTCGCGCCGCTTGGCGATCCCATCGAGCTCACGGTCCGGGGCTATGAGCTCTCCATCCGCAAGGACGAGGCCGCACGCGTCGAAGTCGAGGATGCGTAGGGGGAGACCATGGCACGCGAAAAGCTCAACATCGCCCTCGCGGGCAACCCGAACTGCGGCAAGACGACGCTCTTCAACGAGCTCACGGGCTCGAATGGCTACGTGGGCAACTGGCCGGGCGTCACGGTGGAGAAGCTCGAGGCGCCGCTCAAGGCCGACCCCGACGTCATCCTCACGGACCTTCCCGGCATCTACTCGCTCTCGCCCTATTCGCCCGAGGAGGTCGTCTCGCGCGACTACCTCGTGAAGACGCGCCCGGACGCGGTCATCGACCTCGTGGACGGCACGAACCTCGAGCGCAACCTCTACCTCACGACGCAGGTGCTCGAGTGTGGGACGCCGAGCGTCGTGGGCCTGAACATGGCCGACGTGCTCGCCAAGCGCGGCGACGCGATCGACCTTTCCGCGCTCTCCGCGCGCCTCGGCGTGCCCGTGGTGGAGATCTCCGCGCTGCGCGGTACGAACGTCGACGCGCTCGTCGACGCCGCCGTGAAGGCGGGCGAGGACGGCGCGACCTGCGAGCCCATGCACTGGTTCTCGAGCACGGTGGAGGACGCACTCGCCGAGATCGCCGGCGTCATCTCGCCCGCGGTGGCCGATCCAGCGACGCTTCGGTGGTTCTCCATCAAGGCCTTCGAGCGCGACGAGGAGGCGCTTTCCGCGCTCGACCTCGGCGAGGGCGAGCGGGAGGCCGTCGAGGCCATCGTCTGTGCCGTGGAGGACGAGCTCGACGACGACAGCGAGTCCATCATCACCACCGAGCGCTACGACTGGATCGAGGGCGTGGTGGCCGAGTGCGTGCAGAAGGCGCCGGCCAAGCTCTCCACCTCGGAGAAGATCGACCGCGTGATCACGAACCGCATCCTCGGGCTCCCGATCTTCGCGGCGATCATGATCTTCGTGTACTACATCTCCGTCTCCACCGTGGGCACCATCGGCACCGACTGGGCAAACGACGGCGTCTTCGGCGATGGATGGTTCCTCTCGCCCGCCTCCGCCGCAGCCTACGACGAGGCCGCCGGCGCCTACGCGGACGAGGACTACCCCACGCAGCTGGACGCCTTCCTCGCGGCCGCGGGCGACGCGGGGCTCGACACGAGCGAGGTGCTGGGCGCGATCGAGGACGGCGATACGGCCGAGATCGAGGCCTTCGCCGCCGAGGCCGAGGCGAAGGGCGTGGTGGCGAAGGATGTGCCCTGGCTCGACGCCGACGGCAACTACCTCGACACGGAGGGCAACATCGTGCTCGTGGACGCGGACGACGAGCCGATGCTCGCCGCCGGCCAGGAGCTCGCCACCCACGATCCCATCACGGCCACGGAGTTCCTCTCCGCGGTGAACGCCGAGGAGCCCATCCCCGGCGAGTACGGCTGGTTCGTGCCGGGCGTGCCCGTCGTCATCGGCGAGTGGCTGGAATCCGCGGGCGCCTCGCCCGTCGTGCAGTCCCTCGTGCTTGACGGCATCGTGGGCGGCGTGGGATCCATCCTCGGCTTCGTGCCGCAGATGATCGTGCTCTTCCTGCTCCTTTGCTTCCTCGAGGACTGCGGCTATATGAGCCGAGTGGCCTTCGTGATGGATCGCGCCTTCCGCCGCTTCGGCCTCTCTGGAAAGAGCTTCATCCCCATGCTCATCAGCTCCGGCTGCGGCGTGCCGGGCGTGATGGCCACGAAGACCATCGAGAACGAACGCGACCGGCGCATGACCATCATGCTCACGACGATGATCCCCTGCGGCGCGAAGCTGCCCATCATCTCGCTTCTCATGGGCGCCCTCATCGGCGGCATCGAGGGATGGTGGATCGCCCCGCTCTTCTACCTCCTCGGTGTGGCGTGCGTGATCATCTCCGCGATCATGCTCAAGAAGACCCGCCCCTTCGCCGGCGAGCCCGCGCCCTTCGTGATGGAGCTTCCCGACTACCACCTGCCTGCGCTCAAGAGCTATCTCCTCCATGTGTGGGAGCGCGTGTGGGCGTTCATTTCCAAAGCTGGCACGATCATCTTCGTCGCGTGCGTGGGCGTGTGGTTCCTCTCGAACTTCGGCATCGCGGGCTGGGAAGGCGGCAGCGGCGCCTTCGGGTTCCTGCCGGAGATGGCGGACGCGCCGGCGAACGCCATGGACTACTCCGTGCTCGCGGGCGTAGGCTCGGCCATCGCGTGGATCTTCGCGCCGCTCGGCTTCGACAACTGGCAGGCGGCGGCCTCGAGCCTCTCCGCGCTCATCGCCAAGGAGAACCTCGTGTCCACATTCGGCGTGCTCTATGGCCTCGGCGAGGTGGGCGAGGGTTCGACCGTCCTCTGGGCGAGCTTCGCGCAGATGTTCACCACCGCCGGCGTCGTGCACCTCGGGGCGATGTTCGCCTTCGTGGCCTTCAATATGCTCGACGCCCCATGCTTCGCGGCGGTGGGCACCATACGGCGCCAGATGGATGACTCGCGCTGGTTCTGGTTCGCCATCGCCTACGAGTGCGCCTTCGGCTGGATTGTCGGTCTCATCATCAACCAGCTCTGGGAGTTCTTCGCGCTCGGAAACTTCGGGTTCTGGACCGTCGTGGCCCTCGCCGCCCTCATCGCGATGCTCTACCAGCTCTTCAAGCCGATGCCCAAGTTTGGCGAAGCGGCGGCTGGGAAGAGGCCCATGGGCGAAGTCGCCTAGTTCTTCCTGCGGTTTTGTCCTCTCCGATCAGGGCGCTGCCTTCGGGCGGCGCCCTTTTTCCCACTCCCGCTGGCTCCGGCGCACCCTGCCGTCTAGCGCAAGTACGAAACATTTGCGAGAAAGTTCAGAAACATACTTGAAACAAACAGAAACCTTATGTATAGTCTTCATCGAGAAGAAAGAGGTACAGGTTTCCTCGCGAAACCCCGGGCCGGGAAGAGTGTTTGGGGAGAAAGGTGATCATCATGGCATGGCGCGTCCCCGAGAGGCACTAGTCCTCCCAATGAAGGGCTTCGCCAGGTAGCGCGAAGCCGCTGAGGTCAGGCCCCGTTATCGCAACGGGGCCTGTTGCTTTGCCGATTTGAGGCGTAAGCCCCTCATCTTCTATTTGCCCGTTCGGGCCCAGCTGAAAACAGAGCCAGCCTTTGCGCTTCGCGCGAAGGCTGGCGATTCAGTATTCACATCGAGGAGGGCCGGTTGCCGCGCAACTTCGGTGCACCGCAACCGGCCCCCTCGATGAAACAAATCGCGTTACTTCTTGGCCTTGCCCTGGTTGGCCACGGCGTCGATCTTGGCCGCGATCCACTCGGGGTCGCCGATGTACTCCTTCTTGATGACGTTCATGTCCTTGTCGAAGGTGTAGACGAGCGGTACGGCGGTGGGGATGTTCACCTCGAGGATCTCGTCGTCGGTGAGCTTGTCGAACTGCTTCACGAGGGCGCGGAGCGAGTTGCCGTGCGCGGCGATGAGGATCCTCTTGCCCTTGCGCATGCGCGGCTCGATGTGCTTGCAGAACCACGGCCACACGCGCTCAATGGTGTCGGCGAGGCACTCGCAGTAGGGGATGTTCTCGGGATCGACGTTGCGATACGCGGGCCAGCTGTGGGCGTCGCGCTCATCGCCGGGCTCGAGCGCGGGCGGGCGCACGTCGAAGCTGCGGCGCCAGATCTTCACCTGGTCGTCGCCGTACTTCGCGGCGGTCTCGGCCTTGTTCAGGCCCTGGAGGGCGCCGTAGTGGCGTTCGTTC
>CANPVI010000104.1 GCA_947581665.1 uncultured Atopobiaceae bacterium
TCTTGCCGAATCCCACGTCGCCGCAGAGCAGGCGATCCATCGGGCGCGGCTGCTCCATGTCCTCCTTGATGTCCGCGATGGCGTTTTCCTGGTCCGATGTGAGCTCGTAGGGAAAGCTCGCCTCCATCGCGAGCTGCTCAGGCGTGTCCGGCCCGAAGGCGTGGCCACTGGCCTGCGCGCGGCGGGCGTAGAGGTCGACGAGGTCGAACGCGAGCTTCTTCGCGTTCGCGCGCGCCTTGCCGGTGACGCGCGCCCAGTCGGCGGAGTGCAGGCGCGTCACTCGGGG
This sequence comes from uncultured Atopobiaceae bacterium, assembly GCA_947581665.1. Classification (GTDB taxonomy): domain Bacteria; phylum Actinomycetota; class Coriobacteriia; order Coriobacteriales; family Atopobiaceae; genus CANRLS01. The sequence goes on from CANPVI010000104.1 coordinate 287, forward strand.
CTCCGAGCCGTCCGGACCCACGTAGCGCGTGAGGCGATCGACGAGCTCCAAGGGCACGTGGAGGAGGTCTCCTGCGGCGTACTCGAGCCTGAAGTAGTCGCGCTCCTTGCCATCCACCTCGAGGCGCTCGATCTCGGCGAACTTCGCGATGCCGAAGGTCTCGTGCACCACGTAGTCGCCCGGCTTGAAGGGGAAGGTCACCTGCGTGGGGTCCACGTTCGAGGCGCGGCGGCCCTTCGCGTGACGGCGCGTGAGGTCGGCCACGGAGAGGACGGCGAGCCCCACCTCGGGAAAGATCGCGCCCTGAGGGATGTCGAGGTCGGTGAAGGTGACGACGCCCGCGTCGAGCGCGCTCACGGGCTCGAGGTCGCGCTCGCCGAGCGGGCCCTCGTTCGCGGGATCGCCGAGGAGGGACTTCGCGATGGGGATCGCGTTGTCGGTGAGGGTGAGCATGAGGTGCTCGCGCGCCGTGCGGTCCGGCACGCAGAAGAGGCACTCGAAGCCGCGGCTCGTGAAGGCGCGCACGGAGTTCAGGAGCCGCGCGTCGGCTCCGGAGATCTGCGGTTGGCGGCTCTGGAGCTCGGGCGAGGCTTGGCGCCGGGCGCCCGTCTCGATGCTCGAGAACGAGAGCTGGCGGCACCCGCCGAAGTCCATCGCGCGAGGCTCGATGAAGGTGCCCGCGTACTCGGCGCCCTTCTCGCGGGCCTTCTGCGCGAGCTCCTCGGCCGCGCGCAGGCAGTCGTCGAAGAGCGCGCGGGGCTCGAAGAGGACGACGAGCGTCTCGGCGGCGATGTGGTCGGTCATGGCGCCCGCACCGCCGTAGAGCGCCTCGAGGTAGAGGTCGGTGGTGGGCGTGGGGATGCGCGCGCGGATCGATTCGAGCGCGACGGCCACGTCGGTGGAATCCTGCGCGGCGCGCTTGAGGGCACGCTCGGCGCGTGCGATCGTCTCGTCCGTGAGGGCGTACTCGCGCGCGGGGGCGCAGCGCACCTCCTCCGCATCCGCGATGGTCTGGCCAGTGGCCGCCACCATCTCGCGCACGCGGTCGATCTCGTCGCCGAAGAACTCGATGCGCGCGGGGTGGGCCGCCTGGGCGGGGAAGACGTTGAGGATGTCGCCGCGAAGGCCGAAGGTGCCGGGGGTCTCGGCGTCGCCCGTGGCCACGTAGCCGGCGGAAAGCAGCCGCTCGGCTGCGGCCGCAGGCTCGATCACGTCGCCCACGCCGAAGGCGACCTCGCGGAAATACGCGTGGCCCTTTGGCGGCACCTTGCGCAGAAGAGAGCGCGCGGAGGCCACCACGACCACGGGCGCGCCGCCGGCGAGCGCCTCCACCGCCTGGCAGCGCTCCCCCACTATGCCGAGGTCAGCGGCCTTGTCCTGCCATGGGAGGTCCGATCGATCGCGGTAGCGCAGCACGTGATCCGCGCCCAGCCACGAGGTGAGCGCGATCGAGAGGCGATCCCCCTCCTCCTCGTTCGCCACCACGCAGAGCGTGGGCCTGGGCTCGGCGGCGAAGAGCGCCACGAACGCGAGCGCGCGGCCGGACGGCGCAACCGAGATGCCCGCGTCCTCGCCCTGGGCGAGGTGCGCGCGGGCACCGGCGAGCGCCTCCGCACGAAGGAGCGGCCGGGCGATGCGGTCAGCGAGCACCGGACGCTCGCCCTATTCGAACTCGCCGGGCGCGCCGGGCGCGCCGGGACCGCTCTCGGGAGCGTCGTTTTCGAAGCCGTGCGCCGCCGCGTCGAAGCCCTCGGGCAGGCGTCCCGCGCGCGCCGTCATGGCGAGGAGGCGCGACGCCGAGGCGTCGATGTCGTCCCACGTGGCCTGCCAGCGCCAGTTGCCCTCGGCCGTGCCCGGCGTGTTCATGCGCGCCGAGGCATCGAGCAAGAGCACGTCCTGGAGCTGCTGGATCGTGATGGGGGCGTCGGTCTGGAGCACGCGATTGGCAATATCTGCGGCGAGTTCGCGCGCGGCCGCCTTGTCCGCGGCGTTCTGCTCCTTGCCCCCGAGGATGTCAAGCGGCTCGTCGAGCGCGTTGCCATGGGCGACCTCGCCCTCGGCCTCGCTTTCGGCGCTCGCCTTCGCCTCGGCGGCGTTCTCCTCGCGGATGTGGCGCGCGCGTTCTTGGCTCGAGAGGTTCGCCTTGGGGAAGAAGCGCTCCTCCACCCAGCCCACGAGCGTGGTCGTGTCGTGCGTCGAGGTGTAGGCCACGGCGTTTGCCGGCGGCACGTAGGTCTCGCGCACGTCGGTGTCGGCGAAGATCACGTTGTGCTGGCCGAGGAAGCCCGTGAGCTTCACGAGTGAGCGGATGGCGGGCGTGAGGTAGCCGAGGTCCTCGGCGATGATCGGGAGCGGGCCGAACTGCTTGTAGGCGGCCTCGAAGAGTGCCGTGCCGGGCCCGTGGAGCCAGTGGCCGTGGTCGGCCGTCTGCCCCGCCGGCACGCTCCAGAAGCGCGAGAAGCCGATGAAGTGGTCGAGGCGCACGCAGTCGTAGAGCGCGAGCGCGCGGCCGAGCCGCTCGATCCACCACTGATAGTGCTGGCGCTTGAGCTCGGCCCAGTCGTAGGTGGGGCTTCCCCAGAGCTGACCCTCGGGCGTCTCATTGTCGGGCGGGTATCCGCCCATCTCGGTGATCAGACCGTCGTCGAGCGTGAAGATCTCGGGATGCGCCCACGTGTCCGCGGAATCGCCGGAGACGTAGAACGGCATGTCGCCCACGATCTGCACGCCGCGCTCCTTCGCGTAGGCGTGAAGCTCGTCCCATTGGCGCTGGAAGAGGTATTGGATGATCTGCTTCGCGCGGATCCTCTGCGAAAGCTCGGGGCGACGGAGCAGCTCACGGCTCCAGTGGCGGTATTGCTCGGGCCAGCGCGCCCACTCGCAGGCAGGGCCCTCCACCTCGCGCGTGGGGCCGGTGGCCTCCATGGCCATGCCCGCGGCCACCACCTCGCGGATGGCCTCGAAGGTGGCGTAGGGCTCGAGCCAGTGGGCCTCGCGCTCGCAGAAGCGCACGAAGTCGGCCGTGGGCTCGAAGCGATCCACGAGCTCGCGAAGGGTCGCGCCGCCGGTGTCGATGAGCTTCTCGTTGCCCGCGAAGGCCGAGGAGCCCGCATAGGGAGAACCGAAGGCATCCGTGGGGTTCACGGGGAGGATCTGCCAATAGCTCTGACCGGCGTCGGCGAGGAAGTCCACGAAGCGCTTCGCGTCCTCGCCGAGCGTGCCGGGGCCACCGCCCGCCTTGGGAAGCGAGGTGATGGCGCAGAAGACGCCCGTGCCGAAGGCGAGCTCGCGCTGGAGCTCGCGCTTCGGGTGGAAGAGCACGATGGCGCTCGCCTGCGGCCACACGGGAAGGGTCACGCGGCTGCCGTCGCCGGAGACGGCCAGGCGCTGGCCGCCCACGAGCTCGCTCGCCACCTCGCCCTTCATCTCGAGCTCCACCCACGCGGTGTCGGTGCGCGAGCGGTTCACGAGGACGGTGACGGTTTCGAAGCGGGTGCCGCGCTCCACTCCCACCACGTCGTCGCCCCAGCTGAAGACCCTGAAATCGCCCTTCTTGAGGGCGTCCAGCGCGAGGCGCAGGTCCACCGCGTTGCGGGTCATGTTCATGGTGTCGGGGTCCTCGTGGCCCCAAGGGTAGGTGCCACGGTTGTAGGGGTCGGTCATGCCCTGCAGGCCGGCCTCGTCGCCGTAGTAGATGCACGGCGGCCCGGGCCACGACATCTGCAAGAGGAGCGCGCCCCACATCTTCGCCTTGGCGTTGCCCATCTCCCACTCGGGGATGCGCCACGCGCGCTTCTCCTCGTCGGAGAGGGTGTCCGGATCGGGCGCGCCCGCGAGAAGCGTGAGGAGCCGCGCGCGGTCGTGCGAGCCGAGGAGGTTCATGCACGAGGCGAAGGCATGCGGCGGGTAGTTCTCGTGAAGACGCTCCATGGCCTCCGCGAACTCCCAGGCCAAGATGTTTCCGCGCAGGAACTCGAGGAGGGCGTCGCGGAAGGGGTAGTTCATCACGCCGTCGAGCTCATCGCCGCAGAAATAGTGCCTGAGCTGGGAATACGCGATTTTGTTCGACGCGTCCTCCCACACCTCGCCGAGCAGGAGCGCGTCGGGCATCTCGCGCGTCTCCGCGGCCTTGATGTGGGCGATGAACTCGTCGTTGAGCTCGTCGGCCACGTCGAGGCGCCAGCCGCGCGCGCCACGGCGAAGCCACGTGGGCACGACGCCGTCCGGCCCGAACACGAACTCGCGCCAGCCCTTGCTCTGCTTGTTCATGGCGGGCATGTTCTTCACGCCCCACCACGAGGCGTAAGTGCCGTCGTCCTTCCACTCGTACCAGTCGTGGTAGGGCGAAGAGGGCGATTGGCCGGCGCCCACGGTGTCGAAGTTGCCAAGCTCGTTGAAGTAGAGCGAATCGGTGCCGGTGTGGTTGAAGACGCCGTCGAGGACGATCGAGATGCCGCGCTTGCCGGCCTCCATCGCGAGGCGCTGGAAAGCCTCGTTGCCACCGAGGATCGGCGAGACGTTCATGTAGTCCGCCGTGTCGTAGCGGTGGTTCGATTCGGCGGAGAAGATCGGGCAGAGGTAGAGCGCGCTCACGCCGAGCTCGGCGAGGTAGTCGAGCTTCTCGGCGATGCCGTCGAGCGTGCCGCCGTAGAAGTCCCACGCGGCGATGGTGCCGTCGGGGTTCTTCACGTAGGAGACGGGCGCGTTCCAGTCCTCGATGAGGCGGCGACGCGGCCCCTTGTGCTCCACCTCGAGCGCGGGGATCACCGTGTCCTTCCAGTGCTCCCCGCGCGAGAATCGGTCGGGGAATATCTGGTAGACGATCGCGTTCTCCCACCACTCGGGGTAGACGGTGCGCTCCTTGTAGACGGTGATCTGGAACGAGGGCGGAAGCGAATCGTAGGCCTCGCCCTCGCCGCCGGTGCGTCCCTCCTTGGCGCCGAGGAACTTCACCTGGCCCTTCGCGCCCTCCACGATGAAGCTGTACCAGTGGATCTCCGCGGCCTCGGGTGTGAGCTTCGTGGAAAAGCGCAGGTGGTCGCCCGCGTGCTCCTTCTCCATGGGGATGAGGCTCTCGCCTTTGCCGTCGATCCAGAGTCGAAGCGTGCACGTGGCGTCTTCCTCATCGAAGACGTCCACGTGCAATGTGACGGTGCCGCCCAGGGGGACGGCACCGTAGGGTTCTCTGTACGCTTCGCTCCTGCTGTTGTGCAGGATTCGCATGCGCGCGTCTCCTCGTCTAGCCCTTCTTGGGCGGCGTGGTCTTGGATTTCCTCGGTGCGGAGGCCTTCTTCGCCTTCGGCTCCTCGGCCTTGGCCTCGGGTTCGGGCTTGGCCTTGGGTTCGGCCTTGGCCTTGGCCTTCGCCTTCGCCTTCGCCTTGGCCTCGGGTTCGGGCTTGGCCTTGGGTTCGGCCTTGGCCTTGGCCTTCGCCTTCGC